>JBLNFC010000634.1:0-2734 GCA_050263355.1 Acidobacteriota bacterium | reverse complement strand
TGAATATCCTTTCAAAGGAGGGAGGGCGGATTTCAACGGAAGCCTCGACCGCCTTACGGTTAGTGACCTCACTTACCGGAGTTCCTACGCCGCCCGTGCTGCTCGGAATCAGGCGCTGGGTGTAGATAGTATTGCGAATACCGAAGTCGCTCCAAAACGACCAGCCGTGGCTGTGTAACGGAAGAGAGACGTTGGGTGCAAGATCGAAACGACCCACAATTGGAGCAGTGACAAAGGCAGGCTCGATGGAGCCGGAGCCCCGCGCAGGAGGCTCGCTCCGGTGCAATCCCTCAAGGGCAGCGTCGAATCTCCAGTACAGGGGAGTGTGTGCTATGCGGCGATCTACGCTGGAGAAATCGAAGCTGGGCTCGTGCAGAATGGTGATTACGTCATGCTGGTTCGCGCTTTCGAAATTCTGGTAATGGTCGAGCAATGCGTTGTAAGAAAAGCCATTCGTAGTTTTGGAGAGGAATGCTTGTGATCGCACTTCCGAAAAGATTGCCTGGTTAAACACTTCGTAGAAAACAAGCCTGAAGACGTACGAGGTCAGATAGTCAATGTTTGCGACTGCGCGAAAGCCATGGAAACGTGTTTCACCCAATAGGCGAACGTTTTCGCCGCCTTGGTCTACGTGTCCTTTAGGTGTCCCCCGATCCATGACCCCGAAATAGGTCAAGTCCAGGTATGACTGGTCGGTGGGGCGGGCGCGGAATTCCCCATGTTGTGCCCATCCTCTTTGCGTGAAAAGCTGCGCCCCGATGGTCGCATCCATGCTGCGGTTGATGGCCCAATAGAACGAATCACCGAAGACATAACCCTTTATCGAAGAGTGGCCGTAGCTTGGGATCAAGAACCCGGACTGGCGGGGAAGTTTCTGCAGCGGGTGGGTAGCAAAAGGGAAGAAGAATACGGGTACACCTCGCACTCGGAACATACTGTTGTACAGGACCGCGTCCTTGCCAACCTCCACGCTTACGCGACGCGAGTTGAATTGCCACTTGGGATGTGGCAGTTCACAAGTCGTTACTCTGCCATGGTGCACGATGTAGTGGGTGGGAGCCGTTTTATCCACCTGCTTGGCGGTGAAGGCGAAAGGGTGGGGACTACTCAAAGTCAGAGGACGGGATTTTTGCTTAGCGCCGATCGTGCCGATGGCGTTGTAAAAGATACCGGTTTCTTTGTCGACGTTGTAGGTGGCATGAGTGGCGGTAATGTGCTCGTCGTTGGTTGCGCCGTCGAGCACCACATGACCGTCGGCGGTTACCTCTCCGTTATCGTCGTTGTAGGTGGCGTGATCCGCCCAGAGAATCAGATCGCGATAATGGATCTCAGCCTCTCCATCCAATTTGTAGATGGATCCGTCTCTTTCCTGATGTTGCGCCAATATGAGCACCGGCTCTGCTCCGCGAGTCGTGGGCCGCTGCGGAGGAGACTGGCTGGTAACTAGAGTCGGGGCGAGAAGCAGATGACAAAGCCACGCCGCCGTGATAAGGAATCGAGTGCGGGAGATCATTAGAAAGCGCGCGAGCGCCCGTCGCTTAAGTTATGGGACAACGTGAACTTAGCATGGCCGTTGCTCTCACGCAAAGTTGGATCGAGTTGCGCGCTTTTTAGTTGCTCTACCGCTTGGTTTTGCTCTGGCTTAAGATTCTCTGAGATCACTCCCATGGCTTGTCCGCTTTGCGGCGAAGTCTGCCGCTGTACGCCTGATATTCGCGAACGAATTTCTACTCAGAAGAGAGCGACACGCTTTGAGCCCGACACGAAGGCAGTAGTTGAAGTGCGTAGCGATTACGGTCGGGTGCTAATGGATCCCGAAGCGCCAGACGACAGTGAGGAGCAGTTCGCCGCAACTCTGGGCGGCCGTGGCTCGAAATCTCTTAGCCCACGCTTCCTGCCGGATGCCGAGGAGCAAAATCAGGGTACGGTCTCGTCGGATTCTCGTGATGCTGGGAGAAAGCAGGCTGCCGCCGACGGTGGGACGGCATTAGAAGAAAGTAGCGTTTTCGAAGAAAAGACATCTGCCGTTCTTCTGCAGGACAGCGGTGCTGACATACTGGGTAACGATGCTGAACTACTGACGACAGCGAGCGGCAACTCGTCCGTCGCAAGTAGCTCAGCGGAATCACACCGTTCAGGTAATACTCGAGGAGCGGACACATTTTGGAAGGACGAGGTAGCAGCGCGATTGAACTGCTACCGGGCACGCCGCAAACCACGCCCGCCGAAATACCCCTCCTTACGTTTGAAGTTCGATTCACCAGAAAGACGACCGGCGACCGAGCCAACCGTGAATTTTACGGAGGTTCCGAATGCTTCCCGAGAGTCGGTGGCGCGGGAAGCAACGGCAGCAGAGACAGGCTTTGAGCCAGAAACAGCAATTGGCGTCTCGAATACTATCTGTAGCGCTCCGAGCGCCCCTATTGAGACAGGTAGAATCATCGAATTCCCTCGGTCGCACTCAGACCTCAGCTATTCCGCACCAGTCAGTACGAACCAACTAGCAGATCCGGTTTTCGACACGCCGCGCATAGTCGAAGTACCTGACATGGAGCCACCTGCACCGGCGTTGGGCGGAATAATCCTGGAACCAGAAGAACGTGAACCGGAAAGTCGTCCAGGATTCGAGATACCCCTAAGGTCCGCGCCTATGAGACGCCGCTTGGCGGCGACTTTGTGCGATGCTGGGCTGGTATCGGGGGCTGGCTTGCTGTTCGGCTACATCTCTTTCAGA
>JBLNFC010000633.1:0-7097 GCA_050263355.1 Acidobacteriota bacterium | reverse complement strand
AAAAACGCAAGTGCCGTGCGGCTTACACGCGCTTTCTTCGCGCTCTCCTTGATCCTGCTTCATCCGTGAAAATTCGTGGTCCGTTTGTGCAACATTGCACCAAAGATATGGAATTGAACTTTGACACTTTCTACGTCTAGATTCTCGTCACCTTCGAATTCGAAACCAGCCAATCAGAAAAAAATTATTAAGGGATTTGCAGCATCGTCTCGAGTAACAGTTCAGCAGTCATAAATCGGAATCATAAAATTTACGGCTTTACTCTGGCAGTATCTCGTAAAACCATGATTTCCCTCCTCCCCCAAAGGTTGGAACACGTGAGAAAAGCTGCAACCGAATGGAACGTCTATCGCACTCGCTTTTTGGTTCAGGCCAGGCAGTTAACCGAGCCGTTGACCTTCAAGGATGTCCTTGGTCGGGAACATCGAGGCTCGGTCGGCGACTACTTGGTGGAATCCTCCGATGGAACCTGCCGCATCACCCCAAGACACATCTTCGAAGACATTTACGTTGCCATGGAAGCCACTGCACCGCGGTTAAGATCGCGCTTCAGCGACAAATCTGATCAAGAGTTGGTCGCCCGTCGCTCTTTGCCCGCAGGACCAATGATGGCTTGAACTCACTTCTCTGCTTCCTCGCTTCTGCTCCGCCCTCCGTTCACCGGGGGCGGGTAACCGCAACCCGTTCTAAAACCGAAAGATCCACCCGGGCCATCTCTTGGTTCATGCGCTGTCCCAAACCGAAATTTCGTCGCAAGACGAATACAGTACAATATATGGGGGTGTGCTATTGACAGACGCTACATACGGTTGTACTGTAACCATCCCAGTGAGCGATTTTCCGTCACAGGTCCTGCGCCAGCGCACGGGTCTGGCGGAGCTAAATCGAGAGAAACGTCGAGGCGGAATTGGCCGAGGTGACCTGATCCGCCTCGCCTCAACCAGTACGAACCAGGTGCATCGACCTTCAGTCTTTCTTTGCTGACGACTGAAGCCTGACGACTAGTTGCTTTTGTGCGGTGTCCGTTCCCCGGTCCTATCCGGACATCCCCTCGGGGAACGACAGCATGTTTGAAAAGCCGGATAGGTGTACTCCCCCGTCGCCGGGGCAGCACTCCTATCCGAAAAAACCGGACAGGCAAATTGTCCGCTAGCGAGCGTAAGGAGCCCCATGGAAGAACTAACCCGCCTCGTCGCTGAGTCCATGGCACGTCACGGCATCGACGTTCCGGTCGATTCTCGTCCCTTGCATTGGTCCAAGTGGTCGCGTTGCCACTCCAGCTTCGATCTTCTGCTGGTCCCCACCAAGCCTGGACTGTTCGCGCTGGCTGAAGAACTCATTGCCCCGGGAGAAACCGCCATCGCTGCCGGCAAACGTATGTTGGCGATCTTCCAGGTGACGGAGACGCCCGATCTCGACATCTCCCTGCTCCGCCTCTTCGCTCCGGGCAATCCTCTTGCCGCGCGTCTCGCCGAAGGCCGCGTCTTTGTGCGCTATGCGGTCATCGAAGACGACGCCCAACGCCATTTCGTACATGCCTCCATGCAGCGTTGGCTGGCAACATCGGCCGAGACCGCCTCTGGCGTAATCAGCGATCACACCCTGGCTGTACTTTCCACGTCGGAAGCCCCGGCATCCCAAAAAGAATCTAATAAGGAGACAAAAAACAGCGACATTCAGGCACCCGCGCCACTTCCGGCCGGCTTCTAGATACACTCGAAGCAGGCGGAATTAACGGGAGAACAACAACAGAGCACCCGACCCTAGAAGACTCTGGAGGAGAGAGCGATGTCCGAAGTGAAGGAAAAAGTGAGCCCCGCCAAAGCAACTCAACCCGCCGTCCCCCCGGCGACGTCCACCACCGACAGCAAGAAAAAAGCTCTGGGTCTCACCTTCCTTCGCTTCTTTACCAAAGTCGGGGTGAATCCTTACGACGAAGTCGAATGGGAAAAGCGCACCGCCGCCATCACCGACTCGCAGGGCAACATCATCTTCGAGCAGAAGGATGTCGAAGTTCCCAAAGACTGGTCCATGACCGCCACCAACATCGTGGCCTCCAAGTATCTTCATGGACCCATCGGTACGCCCGCTCGCGAAACCGGCGCTCGCCAACTCGTCAGCCGCGTCGCTGAAACCATCCGCGACTGGGGATTGGCCCAGGGCTACTTCCGCACTCCCGAAGACGGTGCCACCTTTCACGACGAGCTCGTGCACATCCTGATCCGCCAGTATGCAGCTTTCAATTCGCCCGTCTGGTTCAACGTGGGCTGCGACCGCATTGAGCCTAACTCTGACGCGACCAACTGGCACTGGAATCCGGCTCTCGGACGCGTCGAGTTCAGCGTCACCGGTTATAAAACTCCGCAGTGCTCTGCCTGCTTCATCAACTCGGTCCACGACTCGCTTGATTCCATTCTCACTCTCGCCAAGACCGAAGGCATGCTCTTCAAGTGGGGCTCAGGAACCGGCACCAACCTCTCTCCCCTGCGCTCTTCCACAGAACAACTCAGCGGCGGTGGAACCGCGAGCGGTCCTCTCAGCTTCATGAAAGGCTTCGACGCCTTCGCGGGCGTGATTAAGTCCGGCGGCAAAACTCGTCGTGCCGCCAAGATGGTCATCCTCAACATCGACCATCCCGATATTGTCGACTTCATTGATTGCAAAGCGAAAGAAGAAGCCAAGGCCCATGCCTTAGTCGCGCAAGGATACGACGGCTCCCATCCTGATTCCGACGCTTACTCCTCTATCTTCTTTCAAAACGCGAATAACTCCGTGCGAGTAACTGACGATTTCATGTACTCCGCTATTCGCGACACCGACTTCTCGACTAAGTCAATCCGCGATGGCAGCGTAGTTACAACTTACAAAGCCAAAGACCTTCTCAAGAAGATTGCCGAAGCCACTTGGCAGTGCGGCGATCCTGGTATGCAATTCGATACCACGGTCAATCGCTGGCATACGTCGAAGAACACCGCTCGCATCAACGCCAGCAATCCTTGCAGCGAGTACATGTTCCTCGACGACTCCGCCTGCAACCTCGCCAGCCTGAATCTTCTGAAATTTGCGCCCAATGGCGCCTTCGACGTGGAAGCTTATCGCCACGCCGTCGACATCCTTATTACTGCGCAGGAAATTCTGGTCGATAACGCCGGTTATCCCACAGAGATGATCGCCGCCAACTCGCATGACTATCGCCCGCTCGGTCTCGGTTACGCCAACCTCGGCGCCCTGCTTATGGCTTCGGGTCTGCCCTACGATTCCGATGCCGGACGCGATTACGCCACCTGCGTGACCGCCATCATGTGCGGCGAAGCTTATCTGCAATCCTCGCGCATCGCCGAACTCTGCGAGCCGTTGGTTCCTGCCACCGAGCCCACTAAGAAAGGCCTCGCTGACAACAATCTCGCCGCCGCAGCTATGCCCGGCGCAGCCTGCCCCGGCTGGTACATCAATCGCGAGCCGTTCCTCGATGTCATCCGCATGCATCGCGCCTCGGTCAATAACATCAACAAGAGCAACGTTCCCGCTTCTCTCTATGAGGGCTCCAAGCAGTGCTGGGACGAAGCGCTCGCCCACGGCGAAAAATTCGGATATCGCAATTCGCAAGTCACCGTCCTCGCCCCCACCGGCACCATCGGCTTCATGATGGATTGCGACACAACTGGAATTGAGCCGGACCTGGCGCTGGTGAAATACAAGAAGCTCGTCGGCGGAGGCATGATCAAGATCGTCAATCAGACCGTGCCCACCGCTCTCTTCAAACTCGGCTACACCCACGAGCAGACCGACGCCATCGTCAGCTACATCGACGCGACCGGCACCATCGAAGGCGCGCCTTTGGTGAAAGACGAGCATCTGCCGGTTTTCGATTGCTCGTTCAAGCCGGCCAAGGGCACGCGCTTCATCCAGTACATGGGACACCTCAAGATGATGGCCGCAACGCAGCCCTTCATCTCGGGCGCGATCTCGAAGACGGTGAACCTGCCGGAGCAGGCCTCGGTTGAAGACATCATGGAGGCCTACATCCAGTCGTGGAAGCTGGGACTGAAGGCGGTCGCGATCTATCGCGATGGCTGCAAGAAGTCGCAGCCGCTGAGTGCCGCCGGCACGAAGACGGCGCAGTCTTCCGGGGCGGAGCGTGCGCCTGCGCCCGTAGCCGAGCCGGAGAATTTGGCAGCACCGCCGCGCGCGGTCCGGCACAAGCTCGAAGATGAGCGCGCCTCGATCACGCACAAGTTCAACATTGGCGGACACGAGGGCTACATCACGGTGGGTCTCTATCGCGACGGCAACCCCGGCGAAATTTTCATCACCATGGCCAAGGAAGGCTCGACCGTCAGCGGCCTGATGGACAGCTTCGCCTGCGCAGTCTCGATCGCGCTGCAACACGGCGTGCCCTTGAAGCTGCTGTGCGAGAAGTTCGCGCACACGCGCTTCGAGCCCAGTGGCTGGACCAACAATGCGGAGATCGGTTACGCCAAGTCGATCATGGATTACATCTTCCGCTGGCTGCACCTGCGCTTCCTCACCGGACAGCAGCAGATGCTGTTCGAAAACTTCCGGCCGAAGTCGCTGGTATCGAGCCCCGAAGCAGTGGGAGACCTCGAAGGCTCAGTGGCTCCGCGAGCCGAAAGCCGCGAGCCGCGACCCAAGACCGGACACATCGCCGACGCGCTATCAAGCATCGTGGACCTGGGCGACGCGCCAAGTTGCCACGTCTGCGGCTCAATCATGGTGCGCAACGGCAGTTGCTATAAGTGCATGAGCTGCGGATCAACAAGTGGTTGCAGCTAACCACGCAGTAGCGAACTAGAAGGAACACGTAGGGGCGGAGCCTGCCCTGAGGGAAGTCGAAGGATGCCCTCACCCGCCCAGCAGAGCGAAGCTCGGCATTCTGAAGTTAAGTTGCAAACGGGTACGTTTTCGGACGTGCTCTGCCAAGAACGAGCCTTAGTCGACTTAGAAGCTGAGGCCAAACAAGTCGGTCGGTTTACAGACGCAGCTGTGAAGCGAGGGCATGGCTCCACGCTGTGCCCATTTTTTTTTGCCGTAGGATGATTGATTCCGTCCCCTAGACTAAGGTCATCTGGCACGAACGTGGTCTAGCTCTGCTTAGTCCTTGCGCGTAGAACATCGAGTGTTGTCGGAACCATGGACCTGCGCATGTGATCACGATCACTGCTGAGTTCCTGCCTAGCCGATAACATCGGCCCGCCACTTCGTTTTTCACGAAAGGAACACTCGATGACCTACATGGGCAAGCGTACCGTGATGTCCGCCTGCGCCGTCAGCAAGTTTTTTGCTGTTTTACTTTGCGTTTCACTTCTCGCCTACGCCGATGGCAACACGTTCACGCGTGTGCGCTACAACGGTGGTTCGGTACCGTCGAAGGTTGATCCCAAAGATTGGGACAATAAACTCACCGTCACGCCTGACGCCATTACGCTGGACTTCAAAGACCAGCAGCACCTTGTGATACCGGCCAAGTCGGTGACGTCGCTGAGCTACGGTCAGGAAGCACACCGCCGAGTGGGCACTATGATCGCGTTAGCGGTGCTGGTGGCGCCCGTCGCTCTGTTTGGGCTGTTTCACAAGACGCGGCTGCACTACATCGGTATCCAGTACAGCACGCAAGATGCGAAAAATGCCGGCATCCTGCTGCAGGGCGACAAAGACAATTACCGCGCGATGTTAGTGGCATTGCAAGGCGTGACTGGCGCGCCTGTTGCGGTAGGAGAAAAAGACAGGGAATTCATCCCCGTCGGCGTTACCACGAGCGTCACCAAGGGCGACTCGGCCGATGTAAAGAACGCCAGCATCACGGCGACGCCTAGTGGCGCTCCCACTGATGCAGCGGGCACGGTCAACGTGAAGACAAATCCGGATGGCGCCGATGTCTACCTTGACGGCCAGTTTTATGGCAACAGTCCGGCTACGTTGAAGCTAAAATCCGGCAAACACACAGTTGGGGTCAAGATGTCCGGATACAAAGACTGGTCACGCGAGGTTTCGACGGAGGTTGGTAGTGATGCGCATCTCACGGCTACGCTGGAGAAAAACTAAGTGCTACAGCCGGGTGCCCCATGGCTCGCGCTGTTGCGAGACGTGCGGCCCGTTGCAGTTCGCTGGGCAACAGGTGGACATGCTCGGGCATGACGACACACAGGCTGCGGAGAAGCCTAGCTTTGGGTGGAGCGGCGCTTTAGCGCTGCATTAACCACCTATTATGCTCAACGAGGGCTTAGCCTCTGAGGTGCTTGATAGTGTTTTCCGCACCCTGCACATAGCCACGAACATAGAGTCTGCACCTGCGTTGTACTCTAAGGCTGAGTCGAAGATTCGACAGCTTGCGTCGGCAGTCAACCAGTTTCGTAACAGCCGAATGTCACGAAATGGCTCCCCCGCAGAGGTGGAAAGGAGTTAGTCGCCAATACATGGGGACAATCTAGTTGCCGGGTGCCCCATCCTTCCGCGTACTTTGCGGAAGGATGCGAATTTCATTAACGGTGTGCTGATCGTCAGCAGAAGGTCGATTTTCTTCGACTCTGGGAAGGTACCTGTACATGCTGTGGGACATTCTGATCGCCGCTGGGAACGCGCTTATACAAATAGTTTTAACTTGGTTCGGAATCCACGTCTCGGTGCAGGAGAATCAAAGGCGCAACGCGATCGTAATCGGCATCGCGGGAGTAATTGGAGTCACACTTACCATGTATGGGGTAGTCCGCAATAGTCAGTCTCAGAAAAGCTTGCAGACACAACTGAATACTATTCAGCAGAATACAGAGAAGCCGATTCAGCCGCCAATTGTAAACGTAGCTCCTCCGCAGATCTCTGTAAACCCGAGCATTGCAGAAGATCGTCGCGCTCAGCTAAGAATGCAACGAGTAGAGCCAAGCGTACAAAACTCCACTGACCCATTTCCGGTTGGCTATCCCGTGTCGCCTCAATATGTATTATGAAAATCGCGGCAATACCATCGCCGAGAACTTCTTCGCCGCAGGTGAATCTTTTCTGATTCCCAGCAATTCATACGAATCTCAGAAGACAGCGATTGAACAATGGAAGCATGATTGGGCGCGGAGGAAGAAGAACAC
>JBLNFC010000632.1:0-4629 GCA_050263355.1 Acidobacteriota bacterium | reverse complement strand
CGTCGGCGACCCGAACGCAAAAATCAGGAGGTTAGCACTATCTCCGGGGGCCAGTGGATTCGCAAACGAAACCGGTGCGCTGGAAATGCCGGATATTCAGGTATTGGTGTTGGGCGAGACCAGAGAATGGGAAACGGTCGAGTATGTAGCGGATGCTATTTCTGAGGCAAGCAGAAAGCGCTAATTATCCTGGGACATATCCCGTCCGAGCAATCCGGCATGGAGGAGTGCACGCGCTGGCTAAAAGCATTCATCAACGAGGTTCCTGTTGACTTCGTTCCTGCGCGTGATCCTTTCTGGGCGCCTCAGCTGTAAGTCTTGGAAAGTGCCCTGGTTGTACCTGCACGAGGGGCCACGAAGGTGCCAATTACGATCCACAAACCGGCAGTGACTTTGGTCATCTTGTTGCACCGGAAGGGTTACTGCAAGCTGTATGAGGGACGCGCTCGGGCTCTTCCCTTGAGCAGTCATTTCCATTATGAGTGATTCAAAGTCGTCGGCAGCATCGGCTGATTGGACACATCTGCTTACCGATCCAGACCTTGTCAGCCATCTCGGCAAGTTGCTCAAGACGTATCGGGAGGCTCCACCCGACAAGCGTGAGCAGGCGTTGATGGAAGCCATGCGCGAGATCAAAGCCGGCCAGGCGCACAAGAACTCGGCAGCCACAGAGCGTTCGACGACTGCAGCTTCGCCGCCTGCTCCAGTGAACCAGGCGATGGTGGCGGCCGCGGTGGCACCAGCGCTAGACCCTCCGCCTTTCGAACCAGATATCTTTACCCCTAACTGGGGACAAGACAGGCGGATGTATCCCCGCCTGAAATGCTTCGTTGCAGTCGAGATTCACGTCAAAGGTGCGGCCACGCCAATCTGGGGGAACTTGTCAAATACCAGCATGGGAGGATGCTTCGTCGAGTCTGTGACTCCCATAAGCGCGGGCGAAGATGTAGAAATCGGACTTTGGCTCGCGAGCGGGAAGCTGTGGGTCAAGGGAATGGTGTTGAACGGAGTAGTGACCAAGAGCACGCCGTCGTTCGGCATCCGCGTGCGCTTCGCCCCTATCGAAGGCACAGAACGCGAGTCTCTGCGGCATTTTCTCAAATTCGTAGAGAGCACCACCAAGGGCTATCAAAAAGACAACGGATACTTGGCGCAAATGAAGCGTTAAGCAAAGTTTCAGAAGTCTTATTTTTCCGCCAGTCAGCTTTTTCCGCCAGTCAGCAACTCCCTTCCTTTGGCGAAACAGCTGTATCCCATTCCCTGACAGTCTCATCCAACTAAGCGCTACGGGAAATTCCGAGTTCTTTTAACATGTAGCACTTCCGTATCGGCCTTTTCGCTGGTACAGGGCGGAGCGTAGAATCGGGGGCATTCTTCGGGCAGCAGTTTAAGGGAGACTCTCATGGTCACAAGCGAGCAACCGGTCGTCACAGGGAATCAACTCGATACCTTGTGTATCAATACCATACGAACTCTGTCGATCGATGCGGTGCAAAAGGCAAACTCAGGGCATCCCGGTGCGCCGATGGGATTAGCTCCGGTGGCCTACACATTGTGGCAAAATTTTCTTCGCTACGATCCCCGAAATCCCATTTGGCCGAACCGAGACAGATTCGTGCTTTCAAATGGGCACGCATCCATGCTGCTCTATTCCCTGCTCTATCTAGCGCAGGTTCGAGCCTTGAGTTCGGACTCCGAACCCACTGACGAGTTCGCAATCACACTCGACGATATCAAACAGTTCCGCCAGATCAATAGCAAGACTCCTGGTCATCCCGAGTACCGCATGGCAACCGGAGTAGAAACCACCACAGGCCCGCTCGGACAAGGCGTTGGGAATAGTGTTGGCATGGCAATGGCGGGAAAATGGCTTGGGGCCCGTTACAACCAGCCAGGTTTTGACCTTTTCAATTTCAACGTCTGGGCGTTCTGTGGGGATGGCGACCTGATGGAGGGTGTCGCGAGCGAAGCGGCCTCACTCGCTGGCCACTTGAGGCTGCCCAATCTCTGCTGGATCTACGACAACAACAAAGTGACCTTGGACGGGCCCGCCGAATGGTCCTTCAGCGAGGATGTGAGGAAACGTTTTGAAGCATACCAGTGGCACGTTGAACATGTCGCGGATGCAAACGATCTGAACGCTATCAGCGCCGCCTATAATGCCTTTCTGCGTACCAATGACCAGCCCACTCTGATTATCGTCGACAGCCATATCGGTTACGGTTCTCCACACAAGCAGGACAAGAGCGCTGCCCATGGTGAAGCGCTGGGTGAAGATGAAGTTAAGCTTGCCAAGAAAAGCTATGGATGGCCGGAAGATGCGAAGTTTCTTGTTCCCGATGGAGTGCTCGAGCATTTCCGCGATGGCCTTGGGAAACGTGGTCACGACCTACATGAAAGTTGGATCAGGCAGTTCGCAGATTACGCGAAGAAATATCCGCAATTGGCAGACCAGTTAAATCGCATTCAGCACCACGAACTTCCCGAGGGCTGGGATAAAAACCTGCCATCATTCCCGCCAGATTCTAAGGGAGTCGCTACGCGAGAGAGTTCCGGGAAAGTTTTGAACGCACTAGCGCAGAACATTCCCTGGCTCATCGGTGGTTCTGCTGACCTCGACACTTCAACCAAAACCTACCTGAAAGTTGAAGGAGCAGGTGATTTCCAAGCTGGAAGTTACGGCGGACGCAACATCCATTTCGGCGTGCGCGAACATGGCATGGGTTCGATTCTGAATGGGCTGGCGCTGTCAAATCTGCGTCCATTTGGGGCGACTTTCTTCAATTTCAGCGATTACATGAAACCACCCATCCGGCTAGCGGCAATAATGGAAATTCCCGATATCTTCATTTACACGCACGATTCCATCGGGTTAGGGGAAGATGGTCCCACGCACCAGCCCATCGAGCAACTGCCGACCTTGCGCGCCGTACCGGGGCTAACGGTGCTGCGTCCAGCCGACGCGAACGAGGTTGTCGAAGCGTGGAAAGTCATTATGCAGAAGAAGAAAGAGCCGGCGGCGCTCGTGCTTACCCGGCAAGCCGTGCCTACTTTCGACAGGACGAAGTATGGGTCGGCTGCCGGGGTTGCGAAAGGAGCCTATATCTTGGCCGATGCGCCTGACGGAAAGCCGGACGTGATCCTTATGGCGACCGGAAGTGAAGTTCAGCTATGCGTGGATGCGTACGAGAGATTGAAAGCGGAAGGCGTCAAGGCGCGTGTGGTCAGCATGCCTTCCTGGGATATTTTCGAACATCAGGATGAGCAGTACCGGACGCAAGTGCTTCCGCCTGATGTGTTAGCGCGGGTTGCCGTAGAGCAAGCCTCGACTTTGGGCTGGTCGCAATACACAGGGATGCATGGAGTCGTATTGGGCATGCACACATTTGGAGCATCTGCTCCGCTGAAAGAATTGCAGAAGAAGTTCGGATTTTCTCCCGACAAGGTAGTGGAAGCGGCCCGGACGGCGATCGGCCGGGCTAAGAAGCATTCGTAACAGAATCGGAGACGAGATATGCAACCAAGTGGAATTTTGGAAACAGCCAAAGCGACGAATCCGGTGAAAGATCTGCAGAGATACGGGCAGTCGATTTGGCTGGACTATATTCGCCGCAACCTGCTCACTAGCGGCGAACTGAAAAAATTGATTGATGAAGACGGATTGCGAGGCATGACCTCGAATCCTGCGATCTTCGAGAAGGCAATCGTCGGCAGCACCGACTACACCGACCTGTTGCAGTCTCTCGCACAGAAGCACGATCTCGATGCAAAGGCGCGCTATGAGGTGCTTGCGATCCGTGACATCCAGGATGCTGCGGATTTTCTGCGTCCCGTATATGACGCAACCAAGCGTCGCGACGGTTATGTGAGCCTCGAGGTCTCGCCTTACCTGGCGCGCGATACGAACGGCACGCTCGATGAAGCACGTCGTCTCTGGAAGGCAGTGGCACGCGAGAACGTTATGATCAAGGTGCCGGGTACTGCAGAGGGGATTCCCGCTTTTCAGCAACTGATCGGCGAAGGCATCAACATCAACGTCACGCTATTGTTCGCGCAAGAGGTCTACGAGAAAGTTGCCGAGGCCTACATCGCCGGCCTGGAGCAACTGTCGGCAACGGGCGGTGATGTCAGTAAGATGGCAAGCGTGGCAAGTTTCTTTATCAGTCGTATCGACACGCTGGTCGACTCCAAGGTCAACGAGAAACTGAAAGCGAAGCCGGATGCGCAACAGGAAGCACTGCTGAAGGGCATACTTGGTAAGGTTGCCATTGCGAATGGGAAACTTACCTATCAGAAGTACCTGCAGATCTTCAGCGGACCGCGTTGGGAGAAGTTGGCTGCGAGAGGCGCTCAGACCCAGCGCGTGCTTTGGGCGAGCACTAGCACCAAGAATCCTGCTTACCGCGACGTCATCTATGTTGAGGAATTGATAGGCAAAGACACGGTCAACACTGTTCCACCGGCCACGCTAGACGCTTTTCGTGAGCATGGGAGAGTGCGTGAAAGCCTGACTGAAAACATCGAGAGCGCCAAGCAGACAATGTCTGATCTGGCTAAAGTCGGCATTTCAATGAAGGAAGTTACCGATCAGTTGACGGTGGAGGGTGTGAAGCTTTTTGCGGACGCCTT
>JBLNFC010000631.1:0-6232 GCA_050263355.1 Acidobacteriota bacterium | reverse complement strand
AAGCGACACGGACACTACCGTCCAAACTGGACAGACGTACTACTACGTGGTGAGCGCCATCGACTCAAATGCAAACGAGAGTCTATTTTCGAACCAGGTTCAGGCGGTGATCCCGTAATGGAGGCTGCAGAAAGTGTGCCGTTGGGCAGAGCAGCGCTTCGCGCTGCAACTGTTTAAATCAGGCGTTTACACTGAAAACCTCTGTTCGGCAGTGAATGGGTGAAATGGGCATTTCCACCAACTAGGACGAGCCCACAGCGGTCGGCTTGTTCTTTGGCCGTGTATCCAGGCCGAAGTCGCGCTCCACGCGGCGATACCAGGTTTCGTTGTCGCTGGCGTGCAACTCCACCCACTCCTCGTCCGTCATTTGGTTACGCCACTGCAGGAAGGGGACTGCGTCGGGACCCACCAAGTGGCGGAGTTGCCAGGACCCACTCTCGGCCACTTCCAATATCTTTTGCGCAACCAATGTCGGCGAAACGGGATTCCTGAGCGAGGCCTCGAAAAGTGATGCGAAGCGCGCCTGCTGTGGGTAAGGCGAATGTGACAGAGGAACTCCGATGCGCCGCGCCATTGCGGTATCAATGATGCCGGGTTCGACGATGGCTACCCGCACATTGAACGGCTTCATTTCGCCGGCCAGCGCTTCACTTAACGCCTCCAGGGCCCACTTCGACGCCATGTAGGATGACAATGGAGGACTCGTAATGCGCCCGGCCACCGAACTCACATTGATGATACAACCACTTCGGCGCTGTCTCATGTGCGGAACTACCGTCTGAACGCAACGGATCACGCCAAAATAATTGGTTTCCATGACCGCGCGGAAATCGGCCAACGGAAGCTCCTCCACTGACCCCGATCGCTCAATACCGGCATTATTGACGAGCACGTCAATGGGCCCGTGAGCCTGCTGGATAGCCATGATCGCCTGACGCACGGACTCGTCGGAGTCCACGTCCATCGCCGTGACAGTAATGGGCAATTTTTCGTTCGCAGCCGCTTGCGCCAGTTGCGGAGCTTGCGAGGGGGTGCGCATAGTGGCGTAGACCCTGTAGCCGGCCCGGCCAAAATCTAGCGCCGTTTCTAAACCGATTCCTTTACTTGTTCCAGTAATTAGCACCGATCTCATACACAGCTCCTTACGGTTTCGCCCAGCGATTCTATCGCAGTCGCGTGCAGCACAGGCAATATGTATAGTTGGCGAAATCAGGCGACCGCCCTCACACGCGCACTGCGCGCACACAAGAGCTTCCAACGTAATGATGAAGCGAAAGCGCGTGCAGGGAAGATACCTATCCGATGGGCCAGCCGCGCTGCAACGCGACGTCCCGTAGACCATCCCAATTCTCACCGGCAAAGCGCGTGTCAGTAAACGGCGTGGGCACCCCCGAACTGCAAACTGTTCCGAATGGCCCTGGCGGGACCACGTACTGCGGCGCCGCGAGATCCACGACCGAGAAATCGAGGGCCAGCGCGAGATTCCGTGCAGACGCGTCGCGGATCGTGAGCGGGCGAAGGTTCCATCTCCACTCGATCATCTTCAGCACAGATGTGTGGTCATAGATGCCGCCCGCCACGTAGCCCCGGCGGGACCAGGGGGAAACAATCAGACACGGAACCCGGAATCCGCGCAGTCCGTCCTGATTGCCGGCGGCCGCATCCGCTGCCGGGATGGGTGCGGTGCTGGGAGCAACGTGCTCGAAGAACCCACCCCATTCATCAAAGTTGATCACCAGAATTGTATGTTGCCACGCAGGGCTCGATGTCACGGCAGCGTACACGGAGTTCAGGAATGCTTCTCCATTGCGGATGTCGGCAAACGGATGGTCGTCACCCGACGTGCCCTGCGACTCGCCAAGGAAGCGGGGTTCAACAAACGACACGTGGGGCAAAGTCCCAGCAGCGCAATCGGCAAAGAACTGTGCAATCGGCGCGCTGATGGACAGGTATTTCGAGCCCCACAATGCCAGCAGAGGTACGTCGCTGAAATAATAACGCCGGCTGATGCTATGGTCAGCCAGGCGGTCCCAGATAGTCGGCAAGGTCGAGATCGCAGTGGAATTGGCGAGACGGTCCGTCTGTGCGGCGTGCTGGTAGATGCGGTTGGGAAATGTTTCTGCCATGATCGCGGCGAAATAGCTGTTAAACGTTGTCCAGCCGGGAGCAGCCTGACCTAGAAATCCCAGGTCAGATTGCGTGTAATAGCCAATAGGAAATGTGTCGCCAGGTGGTGCAGTCTGGAGAAACCCATCGCACTTCCCGCCATCGTATTGCACCCTGCCTCCGGCGTAAGAATGGTCCGGATCGGCGTGTCCACAGCCCTGGTAGTCGGTAAGGTGATAGGTGGGAAACGTGTTGTCAAGACTATCGGTGAAGCTGAGGCCGCCCTGCATTCCGTTTGCGCCCGGCAACCAGCCAAGAAAGTGGTCGAACGAGCGATTCTCCATTGTGACCAGCACAATGTGATCAATGCCGGATTTGTTTGGCCTTGGCAGCGAGGTGGTCTTCGCGAAAACAGATCCCACCGAGCCCAGCAGGAGTGCACCGCCACCGGCTGCACCCGCCGTCTTCAAGAATTCCCGGCGACTGACGAAAATGTCTCTCTTCTCGGAACCATGCTTACGTTCATTGACAGGAGTATGGCGGACGTTCCTATCCGAGGGCATTTGGGCCTCCGTGGGCAGGAGAGTAGTCGGGATGAGATGCGAGGCAGAATTGCAGGGTTGGGTCTATTTTGACTCGAGTGGGATGGCACGACTTCAGCTCCGAATGGGAGGGCACGATTTTTGGCTGCAATGGGAGGGCACGACTTTAGCCCCAGGTGCCAGGGGCACAACTTTGGCTTGAAAAGGGAGGGCACGACTTTAGTCGTGCCGTTAAAGGACCAATAAACAGCGGGCTTTAGCCCCTGCGGTACTTGTGGGCTCCAAACAGCGCACGATTTTCGCTCAATTGGGGGGCACGACTTTGTCGTGCCATTAAGGACAGTAAACAGAGGGACATTAAAAGCCCCTGCGGTACTGGCCGCAGCCGATGTCTCGCCGTTCTTTGGGACACGTGGGGACCAACGTTTCCGGTGGGAGGGCACCACTTTAGTCGTGCCATTAAGGACGATAAACAGCGGGGCTTCAGCCCCTGCGGTACTTGCGGTCTCCAGGCAGCGCACGATTTTCGCTCGAGTTGGGAGGGCACGACTTTAGTCGTGCCATTAAGGACGAATAAACAGCGGGGCTTTAGCCCCTGCCGCACTTGCAGCTGCCGATGTCTCACGAGACGTCGGGGTCAACCCTCTCCCATTCCGCTTCACTGAGCAACAGCTGTGCATGCGCAAACTAAACAATCGCAATTTCGTCTTGGGTGAAGCAGCGCTTAAGCGCTGCATTAAACAACGTACTCTCACGCAACGTTATCGCTCATAAACTGGACGCGGAACGCCGCCCCAACCTTCTCCTCCGCCGAAGTTGGTAACCAAACATTCCCAACCCAGTTGGCATGAGAGCAATACTTCCCGGCTCCGGAACAGCGGTAAGCGTAACCGGCACCGTCGCTCCCGGTTCCAGATTCTTTCCGCCCGGCGAGGTCAGCGCGATGGTAGTGAGTCCGGGAACCGTAAGAAACTGTCCGTTGGCCAGGCTTAATCTGATCGGCTTGTTGTTGTTGGAAAGAAAAATGTTGAGCGTCGCGACCTGACAAGGACAGGATGGAAGAGCGAGTCCGGGTCCACCCAAAAACAACAGAGTCGTCGGCGTCATGATTGCACCTGCACTTTGCAACGATCCCTTCACCGCAAGCGTGAGATTGGTCAAGTTGAGCTGTGCGCTGGTTACACCGGTTGGATCGAGAATCACCTTGAAGGCACTAATGCGCTGGGCATTCGTCCCCAGATATTGAAGTTGTCCGATCGTGACGCTGTTCGCCCACGCGGCGCTTGTCGCGCCACAAAGTAGTACCAGGAGAGTTAACCAGCGACGCATGAAACCTCCGTTAAGGCGTCTCAACCTTAAGTTCGATACGGATGATTGAATGGACCTAGCGATGATCTCTTGCACTCGGAATACCTAACTTTTCGGTGTCGTTCCCTAGATTTCTCGCTCATTCGAGGCTGCACTATGCAAAGTACTGCATTCGAGAGTACTTATGCGGAAGCTAAGAACCTTCCACTCGCCTTCAGGTTGCCCGCGTCGCCTTAGAAGGACGTGTCCTTTCGTGACTGCCCCGGTGTACTTCTGAGACCTCCCCAGAATCACTGCCCTCCCCGAGAATGAACTCGGCTGCACTTCCCCCAATGACGGCTTTTGGTCACAGTACGGTCCTCCGGCAAAAGTGGGGAAGCAGTGTCTCTGATCCCCCGGTCGCATAAAGCAGTTATGCGACGCTAGAGAGGTTGTACGTGACAAGGTTTTTCTCCCGACAGAACTTTAGCCGGTTTTCATATTTATTAGCATTCACGGTCCTTTCACTCACAGTTCACGCTGCAACCTCGAAGTCAGGACACCTTAGTCCCAATCCCTGGACCCTTTCTTTTGGCATCGTCCCCTCGGGCACCACTCAGACCCGAACGGACACGATCACGAACTCAGGGGCTGCCGCGGTAACCATTCAGAACGTGAGTGTGGTCGGAAGCGGCTTCGCAACCACGTCTTGGGCCCTGCCTTTGACGTTGTCGCCTGGCCAGAGCGTAACCGCTACTGTCAAGTTCAGCCCAACTTCCACTGCAAGGCAGCGTGGTGATTTGTATCTGACTTGGACGTCTGGCGCCACGCACGGGGTTCTGGATGTGGATCTCGTAGGCCGAGGATCGACTGCCTCGGGTCAGCTGGCGTCGAATCCAACCAGTATCAGTTTTGGTAGCGTTTCCGTCGGTACGAGCAAGAGCGCCACGGGCACGTTGACGAACTCCGCAAACTACGCCGTGTCGGTTTCGAAAGCTACGGTTACTGGAACCGGCTTCCGAATGAGCGGATTGACTGCACCCATGACGATCAATCCGGGGCAAAGCGCGAGTTACAGCATTACCTTCGCACCGACGTCGAGTGGAAGTGTCACCGGCAATCTCGCAATCAGCAGCAACGCCCCAAATGCGCTCTTGAACATCCCCCTGAGCGCGGCCGGTGCAACAGGCGGACAAGTCTCCGCGACCCCAGCAAGCCTTAGTTTTGGGTCAGTAGCCATGGGATCGAGCAAGAGTATGTCCGAAAGCCTTAGCAACTCGGGTTCGGCCGCGCTTACGATCTCGCAGATTACGCCCACCGGTGCCGGCTTCAGCTTCAGCGGCATTAACCCGCCAGTCACCTTGAGTCCGGGTCAAAACTTCACGTTCACCGTGACTTACAAGCCGGCATCTTCGGGCACCACAACCGGAGCCCTTTCGGTGACGTCGAATGCGGCGAATTCCTCACTTTCGATACCCTTGAGCGGTTCGGCCGGAACGACCCCTGCTGGCCAGCTGGCGGTGAGTCCCACCAGCATCAACTTCGGAAGCGTGCCAACCGGCTCCAAAAAGACGCAAACCGCAACCCTGACCGCCAGCAATGGCTCGGTCACGATTTCTTCCGGCAGCATCACCGGAACGGAGTTTTCGATCACCGGCATCTCTTTCCCAGTTACGATCGCCTCTGGACAAAGCGCATCGTTCACTGCGACCTTCGCTCCACAAGCGTCCGGCGCCGCTTCGGCAACATTGACTCTTGCCAGTAATGCCTCGAACGGCTCGGTCTCCGAAGCATTCAGTGGATCCGGCACAACACCCGTGCAACACAGCGTTGCCCTCAACTGGAATGCCAGCACCTCCAGTGGCGTGGTTGGGTATAACGTGTACCGCAGCGGGCAGTCTGGTGGACCTTACGCGAAAATCAATTCCTCATTAATTCCGAGTACAACCAATACGGACACTAACGTTCAGAGCGGATCCACGTACTACTACGTGGTTACAGCTGTGGATTCCAGTGGACGGGAGAGCCTTTTCTCCAACCAGGTGCAAGCAGTCATTCCCTAGTCGCAGGCTGCATGGATGGATTCCGCGCGGGTCGCAATCTCGGACCCGCGCAATCTTTTTGCGAAGCTGTAAGTTTATTGCCTAACGGAGGACGGCGATATTGTGGGCCACGACCGCACCTTCACCTGCAATCATCAAACGTGTGACAATCCGTTCCGCCTTGTGGTGCTGTGTACGGTGCAGCAGATAAGTCAGGCCCACCCCTGCTCCCAGACCTAGCCCCGACGCAACCGC
>JBLNFC010000630.1:0-3394 GCA_050263355.1 Acidobacteriota bacterium | reverse complement strand
CAAGCAACTGGGGGAACTGGCGTATGCCACGGCTCGGCAGGATGAGGCTGTAGAGTTCATCCGCGCCAATCCCGCTCGATGGGTTATTCTCACCTTTGAAAAATTCTTTTATTACTGGGGAGGAATCCCGAAAGCAGCTGATAACCTGGCCATGACTATTCTCAAGATGTCGCTATTCCTGGCTTCGTCACTCTTGGCGTGGTGGGGGGCAATCAGGGCGGTTCGACAAAGAAGGCCCGGGGGATGGCTCTACCTGCTGCTCCTTCTGGTGTATCCGGCCATCTACTACATCGTTTATCCACATGCGCGCTACCGGCACCCCATTGAGCCGGAAATAATTATCTTGTTGGTTTTCATGTTCTCGGAGTTCCGGAGGCGCCGTAGCGGTGAAGCAGCCGAAGAGCGCACCCCGGCATAGGGCGGTCCGCTCCGGTAAAATAGAGTTCGATTTCAGATCTTGTGCAGCCGGCCGATCGTCTTCCTCCATGTTCAAAAAAATCCTCATCGCCAATCGGGGTGAAATCGCGGTACGGGTCATGCGCGCCTGCCGTGAAATGGGGATCGCATCGGTGGCTGTTTACTCCGATGTCGATCGAGCATCCTTGCACGTGAGAAAGGCCGATGAGGCGTATCACATCGGCCCGGCAGCAGCGACGGAATCCTACTTGAACATTCCGAAGATCCTGGAGGTCGCCCGTCTGAGCGGCGCCGACGCTATACACCCTGGGTATGGATTTCTTTCTGAGAATCCGAAGTTTGCCCAGGCGTGCACCGAGGCAGGAGTGAAGTTCATCGGTCCGAGCGCCGCCTCAATGGAAATGATGGGTTCCAAAACGCGCGCGCGCCAGCATATGGAAAAAGCAGGTGTGCCGTTTGTGCCCGGAACATCCCGCGGCCTGCAGTCAGTGGCAGAAGGCGATGAAGCCGCCGCTCGGATTGGCTATCCAATCATGCTGAAAGCCGCAGCGGGTGGAGGCGGCAAAGGGATGCGGTTGGTAGCCAACCCGCAGGAGCTTAAGTCGGCTCTGGAGGCGGCGCGGAGTGAGGCCGAGCGCGCATTCGGCGACAATGAAATTTATATAGAGAAATTTATCGCGAATCCTCGTCACATCGAGATGCAGGTGCTTGCTGACGAGTACGGCAATACGGTGTGGCTTGGCGAACGCGAGTGCTCTATTCAACGACGGCACCAGAAAGTGATGGAGGAGGCTCCTTCGCCCCTGGTTGACCCCGAGATGCGCCGCAAGATGGGTGAGATCGCGGTCCGGGTAGCAAAGGCGGCGAATTATGCGAACGCGGGCACTATCGAGTTCCTTTGCGATCAGGAGAAGAGTTTCTACTTCCTCGAGATGAATACGAGGCTACAGGTGGAGCACCCTGTGACGGAGTTGATCACGGGACTGGATCTGGTACACCTGCAGATACGCATTGCGGCGGGAGAGAGGCTTCCTTTTACTCAGGACGACATCCAGATTCGTGGGCACGCGATGGAATGCCGCATCTACGCCGAGGATCCGGACAATAACTATTTCCCAAGCCCGGGGAAGATCAAGCTGTTGCTTACACCCGCAGGCCCGGGCATACGCCGCGACAGCGGCATGTACGAGGGCTGGACGGTTCCCATTGATTATGACCCGTTGCTGGCCAAGCTGATCGGGTATGGCACAGACCGCAAACAAACCATGGGCAGGTTGATGAGGGCTTTGAACGAATACTTCGTGGGCGGAATCAAGACTAATATCTCTTTGTTCCGGCGCATTTTGGACGATCCGGATTTCCAGGCGGGCAGACTTGACACCGGCTTTCTCGATCGCCTGCTGGCCCGCGAGCAGAACTACGGCGCGATAGATTCGGATAAGAACGTAGCAGCGATTGCAGCCGGCGTCTTCGCCATCCTGGACCCGGAGTCGAGCAGTCTAGATGGAAGCTCGAACAAGACTGGATTGCAGGGTAACCGGCAGAGCGTCTCCTCCACTTGGAAACGTGCCGGGCGCGTAGAAGGGGTGCAATAGCCAATGGTCTACGAGGTTTCGGTTAATGGAAAGCCTCACCGACTGGAGTTGGACCGCGCCGAAGGGCGTTGGCACTGCACTCTCGACAGCAAACCGGTTACGATTGACGCGGTATTGACGCGTCCTGACGTGCTCTCTGTCCTGATCGGAGGCAAAGCGTTCGAGATCAAACGTGAGCGCACACCGGCCGATTTGCACCTGTGGGTCGGCAGCGCACGTTTCGAAGTCGAGTTGCGCGATCCCCGATCCTTAAGAGGGCGGAGGGCGGCCGGCGTTGGCGACCAAGGCGCCCGGAAATTGCTCGCGCCTATGCCCGGTAAAGTCGTCCGTGTCCTCGCCGCCGAGAAATCGATAGTCGAGGCTGGCCAGGGTGTGATCGTGGTCGAAGCCATGAAGATGCAAAACGAAATCAAATCGCCGAAAAAGGGAACGGTTCAGAAGGTGCTTGCCGCAGAGGGAACTGCCGTCAACGCTGGAGACGTGCTGGCAATCGTCGAGTAGCCATTACGCCGATCTCACCGAGTCACTGCCGCCTTATTCAAGACGTCCTCAGCCAGGAAGTTCTCCACTTTGGCTTGATCCCGTAATACTTCGTAATAGGCAGCTTTCAACAGTTGCTCTCGCCGATCACGTAACTGCTCGCGGATGGCCTGCTGCACCCGAGGATCACTGAGAGAACGTTGTCCCGGAGGTTCTTTGGAGACCAACTTAACGATCCTGTACCCCATCAATTGCCTGGTCCTTGGATCCATGACCGAGATCACCGGACTGTACTGCCCGGGCTTGAGTTTCATTACTGTGTCGCGGGTGGCAGGGTCGGTGCGCTGGAATGCGGACTCCGGCTGGAACCCAAGATCACCGCCATTGGCAGCGGAATCAGAATCCTCGGAATAGTTCATGGCCAGGGAAGCGAAGTCATCGCCGCTGTCCAGACGGTTCATGATCATCTGGATCTTTTTGCGGGCATCCGCATCATTTTGCGCCTTGCTGTTTTGCAGGTTGCGCACCTGCGGATTGGGCGCGGGCGTCACAAAGATGTGCGCAAGATGGTATTGCGGCTCAATGAGATTGAACTCAGCCTTGTGATCGTTGTAGTAATTGTTGATGTCTTGATCGGAGATGTTGATCTTGGAAGTGATCTCTTTGTTGAGAACCTTCTCCCGGGTCAGACTGCGACGTAAGTCGCGTTTGAAATCGTCAATGGTGATTTTCTTTTCTTTCAGCCGTTGATCGAACTGTTCCTGCGTGTAGGGAGATTTGATTTCCGTGAGCTTGCGATCGACTTCCTCGTCGGTGGCAAGCAGGCCAAGCTTTTCCGCCCGCCGCATGAGGATTTCGGTTTCAATCAGCTCATTGAGAATGCTCAATCGCAGGCTGGTAGC
>JBLNFC010000629.1:0-7103 GCA_050263355.1 Acidobacteriota bacterium | reverse complement strand
GCCCGCAACTACTTCAACCCGCGCCCCAACAAAGTGGCTGAGTTGCGCTTCCACACCTTCGGCTTCAATGTCGGTGGACCCGTCGACTTCTGGAAGAGCGATCACAAGACCTTCTTCTTTTACAACATGGAATGGCGCAAGCTGATTCAGGGGCAGACGCTCAATCAGGCAGTGCCGCTGCCGAGCACGTATGGCGGAAACTTCGCCGGAACGGGTGTCACACTGCACACTCCGTGCGCCAGCCAGATTTCGCCGACCTTACAGGCGCAATACGCAACTGCTGGGCTACCTCTGAGCACCTGCGATAGCACAGGCGCCATCGTCACCGCACAAGCTTTCCCGAACAACACGATTCCGGCAAGCTTGCTGGACCCGAACGCGCAGGCTCTTTTGGCTGCGAAGATCTTCCCAGCACCAACCTCGGGCACACAGTTCTTAGGCGGAAACAATTCGCCCACCGACGTGCGCGAAGAGATTGCTAGGGTGGACCATCAGTTCAACGACAAGTTGGCAATTTTTGGCCACTGGGTATCCGAGCAGATCACGCAAGGTTACGGCACAACCCAATGGAGCGGCGACAACGTGCCGACCATCGGGAATACGTTCGGCAATCCCTCTTACAGCGCTGTAGTTCACCTTACCCAGACCATCAGCCCGTCCCTGCTGAACGAGGTTGCCTTCAATTACAACGGGAATCGCATCAACATCATTCCCAAGGCTGCGTTTGGCGCACCCCTTGCGGCACCCTCCGACTTCACATTCAACAGGATCTTCACCGGGCCGAATGCGAGCAATCGCATTCCCACTATAAACCTCCAGAACACGGGGACTCAGTACAGCGCGAATTGGACCCCCTGGGTCAACAAGGCCGATGATTATCAAATCCGGGATGACATTTCCTGGACCAGGGGAGCGCACCAGTTCAAAATGGGGGCGAGTTGGGCCCTCTACAAGAAAATCCAGGATGTATTCGCCAGCACCCAAGGCAACTTTGCCTTTAACGGCCTTTACAGCGGAAACGACTTCGCGGACTTCCTGCTGGGCTATGCCCAAAGTTACAGCGAAGATGCTGTCCACGATAATGGCCACTGGAACAATGTATCTTGGGCCGCATACTTCCAGGATAACTGGCGGGTTAACTCCCGACTTACGTTGAACCTTGGTCTACGATGGGACGGTGTTCCGCATACCTATGAAGCCAATCACCGCACTTCGAATTTCTACCCCAATCTCTTTGATCCCGCTGCCGCCGCGGTATTCGATTCCAGCGGCAACATCTCCCCCACCAGTCCGGGGTTAGGCACAAGTCCCAATCCCATTCTGGCAGGCTACCAATTCTACGTAAATGGGATTGGCATCGACGGCAAGAATGGCATTCCCAAAGGCTTGGTTGACAATCACTGGGCCGCCTTCGGTCCGCGTATCGGTTTTGCCTACGATCTGACCGGCGGCGGAAAGACCGTACTGCGTGGCGGCTTCGGCACCATGTATGAGCGTATTCAAGGCAATGACATGTATAACGCTGGTACCAACGTGCCGTTCAGTGCCACGGCTAATTTCAATAACGTGTCGTTGTCCGATCCTCACACCAGCCTTGCGACCGGCAGCACACTTGCTGTGCCGATCGTTGCGCCTAACATCACTGGTTTAGCCCGAGATAACTACAAACTGCCAGTTAGCTATCAATTCAGCCTAGGTCTGCAACAATCGCTTGGAGCCAGATCGGTTCTGTCCGTATCGTATGTTGGCAATCAGAACCGCCATCAGAACTACTGGATAGAGAGGAATTTGGTTCCACAGGCGGCTCTGCCCTCCCTGGTCCAGACCGGTACCTTCCTTGGCCAAAACTACAATCAACTGGTCACATATCGTGGCTACCACTCCCTTCGCTTAGCTGAAAACGGAGGCAACGCGCACTACAACTCGTTGCAAGTTGACTTGCATTCCAACATGCGCAACGGCTTGTCGGCGCAATTCGGCTACACCTATTCCAAGGCGATCGATCCAGCCACCGGCAGCGGGGGCAACGGTTACGATCTCAACAACGTCACCAACCCATATGTGGGATGGAGATTTGATAATGGCCCCTCCGTCTTCGACCGCACGCACGTTGCTTTCGTGAATTTCGTCTATGACCTACCCTTCTTCAAAAGCACGGGAAGTCGTCTGCTGAAGTCCACTCTCGGTGGTTGGCAACTGTCAGGAATTGTTACCATGCAATCGGGGGCACCCCTCAACATTGTTGCTGGCGGCACTGATGTCAGTAGCATTCTTCCCAATGGAGTGTCGGGTCGCCAGGCCGGTGCGCGACCGGACCTCGTGGCCCCAATCAGCTACCCGAAGACCAAGGTGGCAGCCGGGGTCCAGTGGTTTGATCCTAACTCGTTCGTCTCGCCCGCTCCCGGTAGCTTCGGCACGCTTGGTCACAACGCTGTTCGTGGCCCGGGCCGCGACAACTGGAACCTGGCCGTCCACCAGAGCTTCGTCTTCAGCGAGACCAGGGGCAGCGCCCTGGAATTCCGAGCCGAGGCCTACAACGCCTGGAATCACACCCAGCTCAGGGCTGACGTACAAAGCGGCAACTACGGATCCGCCGTGAACGGCAGCAACTTCGGCGTCATCACTCAGGCTTACGATCCGAGGGTCTTCCAACTCGGCTTGAGACTGACTTACTAGGTTTCGGTACAAGGTGCGCGTGCCCCGCTCACGGCGAACCTGCCGCGGGCGGGGCACTTCTCTTATGGGAAGCTGTAAAATGGTCCAACCCGAGTATCTGTCCTCGGGGTTGGCTTCAGCCGTCGGTTCCGAGCATGAGCAAGAAGTTGTTTTTGACCGTCCTCGCCATTGCATTGTCGACTACCGCAATTCCACAGTCCACAAGTCAAACAACGGCGCAGGCGCTGGAACAGCAAGGCAGATTGGCCGAGGCTGCGCAGGCGTGGAGAACAATCGCGCAGAAAAACCCGAAGGACGCTCGTGCATTCGCCAGCCTGGGAGTGGTCCTCTCAAAGCAACAGAGCTATAAAGAGGCCGCTTTCGCGTACAGGAGAGCGCTCGCACTCGATCCCACATTGCCCTCCATCCAACTGAATCTCGGACTCGCGGAATTCAAACAGGGTCATTTCGGCTCGGCCATCCCCCCGCTTAAGGCGGCCCTCCTCGCCGATCCGTCCAGCACCCAGGCTCAGACGCTGCTAGGCATCAGCTACTACGGAGCAAAACGGTTTGCCGACGCCGTCCGATATCTTGAGCCCGCCGCAAAGGCTGATCCCGAGAATACCGAACTTCATCACATGCTCGCCCAGAGCTGCCTTCAGGCGAAACAATACCAGTGCGCGTTTGAAGAATTTCGGCAGATTGTGAACAAAGATCCTAATTCCGCCCCAGCTCATATTCTCACCGGAGAAGCCTTGGACGGCTTAGGCAAAACGCCCGAAGCAATTGCAGAATTTCAAACAGCCGCAAACGTTTCTCCGCGCGAGCCGAATGTCTACTTCGGCTTGGGCTACCTGTACTGGAAATCCAATCAGTTCGATGAAGCCGAGCGTGAATTTAAGAACCAGCTAGCGCTGGATCCGGGCAATGCTCTGGCGTTCGCCTATCTCGGTGATCTCGAGATGAAGAGATCTCACCACGAGAAAGCCTTAGCGTACCTGCAACAGGCGGTGCAATTGAGAAAGGACATCCGGATAGCGTACATGGATTTGGGGATCATCCTCGCCGAAGCGAAACCATACACGGAAGCGATCGATGCATTGCAGCGAGCGGCCGAACTCGATCCCGCGCAACCAGATGCTCACTACCGCCTCGGGCGTGTGTACCAGAACATGGGTAACAAGAGCGCTGCCCAGCGAGAGCTGAACAAAGTTCAGGAACTTCACAAAGCAGCAGATGAAGACATCGCTTCGCAAATGGCCAAGGCGGCTGGTCGCAACTCAACTCAATGATCCCGAACTGTCGGAAACTTCCGCGCCCGCCGTTCCATACCGCCCGTCCATATTAGGTCTACCGCTAATAGCTCTGGATTGAGCCCCTACTCACACGCGTGCGCGTCATGGGCTTCGAACGGGGTGCAACCCGCACTATATCGAACCGAGAGGATGGTGCTAATGGGGTGTTCAAACCAGGTGAAGGCCTTGCGAGAATGGTGGCCAGGGACGGAGTTGAACCGCCGACGCCAGCCTTTTCAGGGCTGCGTACAACCGGCTTGTCTCCCTGGTTCTTCAACAACTTAATCGATCAGAGTGTCCAATTTATTGTGACCACTCTGTGACCAGCGCCGGTGTTCGCCTAAGCGTAGATTTTGATCATTCTGACCATAAAGACTCGAGAGGAACTGAAAACGAAAATCGACCTTGACTCGCGACAGGTCAGGAAGGAGCAACGCGCTGGGCCATCACCGCTCCACTCCTTAGCGCGCTGGAGGACTCGCGTTACATGCAACCAGATCGTAGGAGGCGTTTAATCATTCCAAATTAACCAAGGTCTTCGCGCTGCTATTAACACGGCTAATGTCTAGAACCTAAGCTGTTTCGCAGGCAGGGCCGCGATAGCGACAGCCTCACACCGTGAAGTCACACCATCAGAACTTCGACTCCTTGCCGCCCACGGAAGCAACTCGCTTGTTCTGATATTCATACAGTAGCCAACTGTTTCTGTAATTCCTCCAGCGGGACGCCTTTGGTTTCAGGAACCATTGTTTTCACCCACACAAGCTGCAGGCACATCATGATGGCGAATAACGAAAACACGTATCCGGGAGGTACGGCCGACACCATTTGGGGGAAGAATGTCGTAAGCAGGGCGGCAAAGATCCAGTGAGTGAAACTGCCGAGGCTTTGGCCTTCGGCGCGATGACGATTAGGAAATATTTCAGAGATGAAGACCCAAATTACCGCACCCTGCCCGATCGCGTGGGCGGCGATGAAGGCGAAAACGCAGGCAGGGATAATTGAGTAGTGCGCCTGGAAGAACCCCCAGGCAACAAGGCTGAGAGAAGCAATGTAGCCGAAAGACCCAACATACAGGAGCGTGCGGCGCCCGAGATGGTCTATCAACCATAATCCCACAAACGTAAACACGAGATTGGTGACGCCAATTCCCACAGATTGCAGAAGCGCAGCTTTTGCGCCCAGCCCAGTGAGCTCGAAAATCCGGGGGGCAAAGTACAGGATGGCATTAATTCCGGACAGCTGATTGAAAAACGCGATCAGGATCGCCAGCATGATCGGTTTCCGAAGCTGATGGGTCCAAAAATGTCCGGAGGAAACCTGTTCTGCGGAAGCGGCGATGATCTGGTCAGCTTCGGCGGCAATCTCCGATGCTGGAGCATTCGGCTGAATTTTCTGTAGCACCTGCACTCCGGCCTCGCGGTCGCCCTTCTTGCTTAAGAGCCATCGTGGGCTCTCGGGGAGCACCAGGCACGTAAGCGCATAAATAAATGATGGAAACGCCGCAACACCGAGCATCCAGCGCCAGGCATTTTCGCCAATACCCGCCAAGAGCGCGTTAGAGACGAAAGCAATCAGAATGCCTAGAACAATGTTGAACTGGAACATGCCCCCTAACCTGCCTCTTTCCTTTGGCGGGGCGATTTCCGCGATGTACATTGGCGCGACTACGGTGGAGATGCCGATACCTAATCCGCCAATAAAGCGCGCGGCAATGAAAATCGCGACACTCGTCGCGAAAGCCGAACCTATTGCACCTCCGATGTAGAGTAGCCCTATGCCCAACAGCGTGAGTTTTCGGCCGAACCGGTCCGCTGGCCAGCCTCCAAACAGTGAGCCAACAACCGTTCCGTAGAGCGCCGATGCCATCGCAAAGCCGTGCAAGCTTGGACTAAGACCCCAAAGCGACTGAATCGTCTTTTCCGCACCCGAGATGACGACGGTATCGAAACCAAACAGAAAGCCGGCCAACGCCGACGTAAGTGACCAGAAGAGGATTCGAGTATTCATGATGTCAATGGCTCAGGAGATCGCGTCAAAAATATTGCGGTTAAGGAAGTCGTTGCGAAATTTTCCATTCGAGTCGTATCGCCTGCACAAATTCATAAAGTCCGGCAATTTCTGATAGGACTTACGGAGCTTAGCTGGACTGATTGTGAAAAGCTTTCCCCAATGTGGACGGACATCGAAGGGCTCAAGTTCTCTTTCAATCGATGGCAGCAGGCCTTGCACCGAAGCCCAATCGGGTTTCCAGGTGAAGTGGATGGTTACACGGGGTTCCACGTAGCAGGGACTCATCCAGAGTTTGTCGGCAGCGATGCTGCGAATTTCTGAAATCAACAAATAAGGTCCGATCTGTTCGTGCAGGCGTTCTATCGCCAGAATAGCTTCCACAGCATGACGGCGCGGCACGAAGTACTCCGACTGCAGCTCTCGGCCGGCACTCGGTGTGAATCCCATGCGGAAGTGCGGCAGGCGTTCGTACCATGGGCCTGGCACGCCCATTTGGGGGGTACAGTTTTCGGCGGAAAGCGCAGCGATTGGGTGAAGGTTTTTCGTTGCCACTTTTGCTCCGAAAAACTCCTGCGTTGGCTGAAACGGTTTCCCCCCTTCGATACGGTGCTTGAGCCAGACTTCGTTGATGCGGTGTTTTTGCCAATCGGTGAAGAGGCTCACGCTGTAGGCGCTGGACATGATGCTGTCAAAGTGTTCTTTCAATTCGCTGAACGGCAGGCCTTCATACACGTACTGTTGCATCATGTAAGATGGTTGAATGTCGAGCGTGATCTTCGCGATCACGCCGAATGCGCCAAGCCCGACTACGACTCCCGAAAATGACTCGCCGTGCTGGTGACGTGACAACTTCAGTAAATCACCTGACGCCGTAACGAATTCGAGCGCTGACACCGCTGTGGACAGATTGCCGTTTGCGTCACCCGATCCGTGGGTTGCGGTGCTGCACGCGCCAGCTATGGAGATATGTGGCAACGAGGCAAGATTGTGCAGTGCAAATCCCTTGCTGTCGAGATAAGGGCACAACTGTCCATACGTGGTTCCGGCTTCGACGGTCACGGTGCGTGCCTGGAGATCAAGCGCAACCACTTTGTCCATTGCTTTAAGCGAGAGAAGGTAATGGCTACTGTCGGCGATCTT
>JBLNFC010000628.1:0-8532 GCA_050263355.1 Acidobacteriota bacterium | reverse complement strand
AGCGCCGCAAACAAGAACACCGCTACAAAGGCGTTGATGACGGCGGCGAGAAGTTCATGCGGCCAACTCCACTGCAAACGCAACTGCACCATGCCCCTGGCCACCACGAAATAGATGCACTGGTGCACCAGATAAAAAGAGGCGCTTCCCAGAAACCGTGCGCCTATGTTTTCCACGTCAATCTTCACGCCCAAAGACGATGCGCCATAGCCCACCACGGTCTTGGCAATGCCGTACAGACCAATTGGCTGGTGCGTTAGCGAGTCCTGCAGTAGCCCGATCACAGCCCCCGTGAGCAGTCCCGCTACCTGGCTTCGCCGCGCCACTCCGAAAAAGATGACTACCAGCAGCGGAAGGTCCAGCATGGCAAAACCGGGAAAGCGCAGTGGGACAAACGCCTGCAGAAACAGCGCTGCCAGCGGCAAAAAAATAGCCGTGGGAATATTGAAGCGGTAAACCTCAATCTGGTCCTGCGAAGTGTAGAGAATCGGCACGGCTACTGAGGATTCCCCTCCGCCGGCGCTTTGTTCGCCGGCTTGGCTTGCGTTGCTGCCGGCTTCGCGCTCTGATCCGCCGCCTTCGGGGCCGGAGTTGCGGGCTTCTGCACAACTGCCGGTTTCACAGTTGCCGGAACCTCCACGCCTGTTTGAGAAACTGCCTTAACGCTGGAAGTGGATGGCACCCTGGCATTCGGGCTCGTGTTTAACGCCCCGGGGTTCGGAGGCGCCTGCACAGGAACTTCCTTCACCTCTGTCGGCTTGGGCCGATTCTGGGTGGAAGTCCCACTGGCTGCCGCGGGAGCTTGAACTGGAGGAGCATCCTTATTCTGTTTCTGGCCTGAAGTCGGTTGCCCCGAATTCGTCGATGATACGTTCGAAGGTTTAGGCGCCGTTCCCGTGCTGACCACGCTGCCAGTTATAGGTTTTGAAGGTCCCGTTTCTCCTGAGAGCTGAGGCCCGGTGCCCTGCTTTTGTGCGCCAGATGTCGTAGCAGCTGTTCCCGTAGCGCCTGTTGATGTAGAAGGCTTCAGCGCGGCCGTGGCGCTCTGGCCGGGCGCTCCCGGCTTGACTGTCGTCGAACCCGGTGTCGCTGTGCCCTGCGTCGTAGTTGCAGGAGGCTTATCGGGTACCGATGGCAGTCTGCGGGTCAAAACATCTACTGCGCGCACCGGTCCCGCCACTTCGCTCGGAGACGGCGACCTGTCTTCCACCTTCGTTACCACCAGGATTTCTTCCAGCCTACTGAGGTTCGCCGCAGGCCGAAGCCGAATATCGAGAAAGGAATCCTTTCCCGGAGCAACTTTCGAAACGGTTCCCACCTCCAGACCCTTGGGGAAAATCTGGTCTCCCCCGCTGGTCAGCACCCGCTCACCGGGCTGAACCGTCTCATCGCTCATGATCTTTTCAACCGCCAGTTCCCCGTTGGCAGTACCGCGCAAAATCCCTTGCAGCCGCGACTTCTCGAGGATCACACCCACCCCGCTGGTCTGGTCATTCACCAGCAACACGTTTGCAGTGTGGTCGTCATAAACGTGCAGCACCTTGCCGACAATTCCGTTAGCCGTGATCACCGCCTGATCCGGCTTCACTCCATCAGCCCTGCCCTTATCGATGTAGACAGACCGTGACTGTTCGCTGCCGCTCGTGCCCACCACTTGCGCAGCAACGGTTTTGGAGATGAATTTCTCTCGAAAATCCAGCAACAGTTGCAGGCGCCTCGCCTGTTCCGCATCCTCAGAGAGGCGGACCTGTTCGATTCTCATCCGCTCAATCTGCTGCTTGAGCTCCCGATTCTCCGCCCGCACGCCTCGCAGGTAGAAGTAGTTGTGCCACAGGCCGCTGGCACTTGACTGCATCCAGACCAGCGATTTCTCGAACGGTGTCACCGCACGAACTGTCCAGACCCGGATCAGGCGCGTGTCTTGCCCTTCTCCGCTGGCGCCCGCACGCTTCACCTGCACTGCCAGTCCCAGAATCTGCGCAAACAAAACCGCCACCAGGATGCTGACGTTCCGGTGGCGGCTGAGAATGTTTTCCATGACTGCAAAAATTCCAGTTTCTTAGTTCTGGTTCCGCAAGGCACCTGGGATGCCCACGCAAGGTTTGTTCATCTCGCCCGGGCTCGGACACCAGAAACACGAAACCCGAAACACGAAGCGGCTACTCGATCGATATCTTTCTCAGCAATTTGAAGTCGCTGAGCATCTTGCCCGTACCCAGCACCACGCTGCATAGCGGATCGTCGGCGATCGAAACCGGCAGCCCGGTTTCTTCCCGGATGCGTTTGTCCAGATTCTTCAGCAGCGCGCCTCCACCCGTAAGCACAATGCCGCGATCACTAATATCCGCAGATAGCTCCGGCGGCGTACGTTCCAGCGCGACCCGTATCGCATTCATGATCGTCGAAACACACTCGCTCAATGATTCGCGAACCTCGCTGTCATCCACAGTGATGGTTTTCGGCACACCTTCAATCAGGTTACGTCCCTTGATTTCCATCGTCAGCGGTTTGTCCAGCGGATACGCCGATCCAATCTCGATCTTGATCTGCTCGGCCGTGCGCTCGCCGATCAGCAGGTTATATTTGCGCTTCAGGTAATTCATGATGGCTTCGTCCATCTGGTTGCCGGCCATCCGCACCGACCGCGAGTAGACGATACCGCTCAAAGAAATCACCGCAATGTCGGTTGTCCCGCCCCCGATATCAACGACCATATTGCCGCTGGGTTCAGTAATGGGCAGGCCCGCACCGATCGCGGCCACCATGGCCTGTTCCACAAGATGCACTTCGCTGGCTTTCGCGCGATACGCGGAATCCATTACGGCCCGCTTTTCTACCTGCGTTATCTCGGAAGGAACGCCGATCACAATGCGCGGATGTACCAGCATCTTGCGGTTGTGCGCCTTCTGAATGAAGTAATTCAACATCTTTTCCGTAACTTTGAAGTCTGCAATCACGCCATCTTTCATCGGCTTGATGGCCACAATGTTGCCCGGCGTTCGTCCGAGCATCTCTTTCGCCTCTTTGCCAACGGCTTCTACCTCGCCCGTGTTCTTGTTAATGGCGACGATGGAGGGTTCGTTCACGACGATACCCTTGCCACGCGCATACACCAGCGTGTTGGCAGTGCCCAGGTCAATTGCCAGATCGCTGGAGAAGACGCTGAAAAGCGAGCGCAGATTATGAATGCGCGAACCGTTGGTGTGAAATCCGTTGGATGACATGCTCAGACTTCTCTCTCTCGTGTTTTCCGACGCGTGCCGGGATTTCTCCCGGTTTCTTACCTGTTGTTTGGAAGCGAACTATCCACAATTCTATATGGATGTTGTGCTTCTCTGCTTGAAACCAAAGTTCTTGCACTGACGGGTAACCTGGAAGTCAGTTCTCGCCCGGCGCGAACTCTATTGAATGACTACCTTCTTCTGCTGTGTATTTACACCCCCGCGCGCATTCTGCGCGGTGATGGTGATCACGCTTTCGCCCACCGGCAGAGGCGGCGTGAAGTAATGGAAAGTGCCGTCGGGGGTTACCATCGGGACCTCGCGGCCATTAACCATGACCCGGCCACCCACCTCGGTTTTCCCCGTTACTTCAATCACATGGCCGTGCTGGATCAGAGGATCGAGCTCCAGGTTCAACTGTCCCGTGTCCCCGCCTTTGGCGATGATCGTGAAGCGGTTCTTCTCGCTCTCCATCGATTCCTTGCCATTTTGATCGTAGGACTGCACCGCCCAGTAGTAGGCTCCCTCGCTCAGGCCTGAGACCTCAACCTCGGCTGTCGGAACTTTCTTATCGATGATCGTCGAGGAGAAGAACGGGTTACGCGAGACCCGCAGGCGATACCCGGCGGCGTTGGCCATCGGCGTCCAGGAGAAATCTACAGCCTTGCCGCCGTCCGCCGAAAAAATGGGCATCATGTTAGCCGGCGAAATCGGCGTTGGTGGCCCAATCTCCTTAGCTTTTTCCATCCGGCCAGATTCGCCTTGGAAACTGACTTTCTCGAAATCAGCCAGGTGAACCGTCTCTCCATTGCGAACCACGTCGCCGGATCCCTTTTTGACCAGGATTTCGTGGTGGTCGGCTTTCGGATCGTTGTGCACCATCGCGGCGCTATCCGGTGCCAGCATGGCGGTGGCCCCGGCCACATTCACCTTGGAGCTCGAACCCTGCAGGTACGTTCCTGTCGCCAGATCTACCGTTCCGGTACTGACCGTCACAGCCACGCTGGTCTGCTGCTTGTCGTTCGAAGCATTTTCTTCGACCACGATCAGCGAGTCCTGCTTGATGGTGTAGTTCGTGCCATCGTTGAACACGACCTTGGCCATACCTTCAGAACTGGTCTGAACCACATCTCCCTTTTCTAATGGCAAGCTGTAGTTGGCCGTCACCCAGGTATTGCTGCTGGCTTTCTTTACTTTGACAACGCCATCGAGGTTCGTGAAATGAGCTTGGCGCGCCGTCGCAATGCTGGCTTTTTCCGTTCCAGCCTCGCCCGCAATTCCTTCCAGGAGCCGGTCGGTTAATTTCGAGACCTGCTGCACGCCCGCGTCGGTGACCTGGGGCAGAGCAAAATGCATGACCACTACCGCTACCAGCAGCACTGCCATGATCATCAGCACTACGCTGCGATAAGTAACGGTTCTCCACGCAAGGTAGATTCCCGCTTTGTTTTTATCCGACACGAAACCTGCGAAATCCCTTTAGACGTTGAGAAATATGGATAATTCGGAGCGTACCATAAGCCCTCAGCCGTCGGAACAGAGTACACACCTCCGTTCTCTTACTGAAGTAACTAGGAGATTTCGCTTATGGGGCAGCTCTCAGCAGAAAGCCACTGCGCCGGCTCTGTCTCTGTGGTGCGGATGGACAACTTCAGGAGTGGTGTATTTCGAATGCTCTCACTTTGCTGCCGCAACGGAAGACACGGAAACCTGCTTTGCTGAAAGCCATGCCGCCGCACTCAAAGACAATGTAATCAGGATTGAGAAAGCGACAGGCAGCATAAAGAGGTATTTCCAGCTCACCACCGTGACGGCGGCAAAGCACGCCGCAAACGCCCACGCAATGCCCCGCATCAGGGCCAAAGTTGCCGCTGGAAGACGTGCTAGCTGCCATGCCAATATGGCCGCGAATAGATAAAAGATGCCGACACAAAATCCGGCCGCCACAAACAGGTCCCAATACGTGCGGTTGGACCCCTGCACTTCAAAGTGAACTGACCGCATTGAGGCAAGAAGGGCATCCACTCCCCATTGCGGATCAGACTGGCGAAAGCCGAGCGTATGTCCTACCGCGAAAAGTAGCAGAAGCACAGCAGCGATTCGATAAAACATAGAAGCTGACATTCTTCCCTCCCGAGCTCACGGAAACCCTCTGCACTGTCCTGCCACGCAGGTTCAAACTCTACCATTGCTCAGTTTCCCTGACTTGCCCGCCTCTAACTCCGCCCTGTACCATTAATGGTTTAGGCACCTATTCAGGAGGCTTTATGGCTACCGATACTCTCACCGGCGCCCCCATGCTCGGCCAAAACGTCCGCACCCGCGTTCTCAAGAACTTCATTGACGGAGAGTGGGTCGAATCCGTTACCGGTGAGACGTTTGAGGACCGCAATCCCGCCGACACCCGCGAGGTCGTAGCCATATTCCAGAAGTCCGGCAAGGCAGACGTGGACGCCGCCGTCGACGCCGCCAAACGTGCCTTCCTGAAGTGGCGTCTGGTCCCGGCTCCCCGCCGCGCCGAGCTGCTTTATCGCGCCGCCGAAATCCTGCTTGAGCGCAAAGAAGAATTCTCCCGCGACATGACCCGCGAAATGGGCAAGGTCATCAAAGAAACCCGCGGCGACGTGCAGGAAGCCATCGACTCCGCCTACTACATGGCCGGCGAAGGCCGCCGTCTTTTCGGGCCGACCACTCCTTCTGAGTTGCCCAATAAATTCGCTATGGCGGTCCGTCAGCCTCTCGGCGTCTGCGGCATGATCACGCCCTGGAACTTCCCCATGGCCATTCCCTCCTGGAAACTGCTGCCCGCGCTCGTCTGCGGCAATACCTGCGTGATCAAGCCTGCGCAAGACACGCCTTTATCCACATTCAATCTGGTTCGCGCCCTCACCGATGCTGGCGTACCTAAAGGCGTAGTCAACGTGGTCACCGGATTCGGATCGAGCGTTGGGACACCCCTCACCGAGCACCCTGAGATCCGAGCCATTTCCCTGACTGGCTCCTCTGAAGTCGGCCGTATCGTGGGCACCACCGCGGCCAAAACTTTCAAGCACTGCTCGCTTGAACTCGGCGGCAAGAATCCCATGATCGTGCTCGATGACGCCAACCTCGATCTCGCTATCGAAGGCGGGCTCTGGGGCGCGTTTGGCACCACCGGACAGCGTTGCACCGCTACCAGCCGCATCATCGTCCAGAAGGGCGTTTATAACGAATTTGTTGAACGCCTTGTCGAGCGTGCAAAAACTTTGAAGATTGGCAATGGTCTGGATGAATCGATCGACATGGGTCCCGCCATCAATGAAAGCCAGCTCACAACCGATCTTAAGTACGTCGGCATCGGCAAAGATGAGGGCGCCAAGCTGCTCTGCGGCGGCAATCGCCTCGACTCGGGTGAGTATCAGCACGGCTGGTTCATGGAGCCAACGGTTTTCGGGGATGTCGATCGCAAGATGCGCATCGCGCAGGAAGAAATTTTCGGACCTGTCGTCTCCGTCATGCCTTGCGACGGTCTGGAAGATGCGATTTCGATTGCCAATGACATCGAGTACGGCCTCTCTTCTTCTATCTACACGCGCGACGTGAATCGCGCATTCCAAGCCATGCGCGACCTGTACGCCGGCATCACCTACATCAACGCTCCCACCATCGGGGCAGAAGTTCACCTGCCCTTCGGCGGAGTCAAGGCCACCGGCAATGGACACCGCGAAGGCGGCATCGGCGCCATCGACTTCTACACCGAGTGGAAAGCGGTGTACGTCGATTACTCCGACCGCCTGCAGAAGGCTCAAATCGATCGCCCCGAGTAGTAGCACTGATTTACGATTTACGATTTACGATTTACGATTTTCGATTTTTGACCGCTACTCTAGGCCCGAGCAATTCCCACGTAGGGACGGGCGCCCTCGCCCGTCCGGCCGAGCGGAGCTCGGCAGTTCTTCGCTCGGGATCGCTAACATCGAATCGCAATGGACGGCTCGTGATCGAGAAAGAAAAGCCCTCGCCGGACCTGAGTGAGTGTTCCTTCTCAAAAAGCCTGCCCTGAGCGAAGTCGAAGGGTGCCGTTGAAGACCAATAAAAAGAGGGCTTAGCCCCGGCTATACAGCCGGTCGCCTGCAGAACGGCGGGCAAAGACGGGCCCCCCATCCCTCGAGACCCCACTCCTTTGCGCAGAACGCAAATAACGCGCCACCCGCCTGAGAGCTGATTCACAAGCGGCGCAAAATATCCATTTCGCATCTCACGAAAGCCCGAAGTATCGCTTCGGAGCGAAGAGGAGAACCCATGTCGAATCCTACCTCCAATCCCGTGGTCACAGGTTCTCAGGCGCCGGAGATCCTGCCAACCCAGCCCATCGAAGAGAGAGTGCAGAAGTTCGTCGATAAGACGCTATACGCTGGCGGACGGCCAACCGCACAACGGATAAGGAATTTCCTGAACGGTACATGGTTGGGTAATCCAGTGCACGTGGTTCTCAGCGACGTGCCCATCGGCGCATGGACTGTTGCATTGGTCTTTGATGCCTTATGCGCGCTGCGCAATCGCCGTGAATTCGAGTTAGCGGCAGACACGTCAGTGGCAATCGGCCTCGTCGCTGCAGCAGGCACAGCTGTAACTGGGGTTACCGATTGGTCCGATGTAGACCCTCCCGCTCGACGACTGGGATTAATTCACGGCCTCATGAATATCGGAGCGACTGCGCTGTTTGCCACATCCCTGGTGCTACGAAAGAAGAAGTCGCGCGCCAACGGCAGGATCGCTGCTGCCGCCGGTTACGCGCTGATGTCGTATTCAGCCCATCTCGGCGGAAAAATGGTCTACGAGCACAGAGTGGGCGTTGATCGCACCGATGGCCAAGTCTTCCCCGAAGACTTCGTGGCCGTCCTGGCTGACTCGGAACTGGTCGAAGGCAAGCCAACTCGCGCCATGCATGATGGTGTGCCCATTTTGCTGGTTCGTCGAGGAGAGCGCGTCTTTGCCTTGGCCGAGACATGTTCCCACTTCAGCGGACCACTCTCTGAAGGCAAATTGGTGGATGACAGCATTGAGTGCCCATATCACGCCTCCAGATTTGCGCTCGATGACGGACGCGTCATCAACGGCCCCGCCGTACATCCTCAGCCTTGCTTGGACGCTCGCTCATCGCAAGGAAAGATAGAAGTACGAAAATCGAGGCGACTTCGACAAGATTAATTGCGCCAGGGGAGGCGAATGAAACTCCGGCTGCGCTATCCGGAGCAACAGGGAGGCATTCTCCGGTAGAACACAGACTTCATCATTTTGGCTGCGACTCTTTCTGCACATCGGCGGGCAA
>JBLNFC010000627.1:0-4895 GCA_050263355.1 Acidobacteriota bacterium | reverse complement strand
GGCACGGCGCGCTTCATGATCTCGATTCCGCGGTTATACAACTCGTTTTCCTGGAAAAGCCGAGCCGTTTCGGGGGCAACCCAGTCGCCCTTTTCCTCGTTTGACGCAGCCTGGAGTTCCCGCGCGGCCAAGTCGACCAACCCACCATTACCCAACAATTCCGCCTTCTGCACGCGAAGGTTATCGGAAGGAGGATCGTCTGCCACGATGTCCGCCTTGGCATCAATGGGTGCAACTTTGTCGAGCAAGGCGTAACTGATTGGTTCTCCCGTGCTCTTGAGCACCTTCAGTTGCTTGCGTGCCAAATCGGCATAGTAGTAATTTCTGAAACGGTCCGACAGCTTCTGGTAAAAGGCGCGAGCCTTGGCGGTTTCGCCATCTTCTTCGGCAAGTCGAGCGCGCCAGTAAAGGGCAGCCGGCACTTCATTGGAAGACGGATAAAGACCAATCTGCTCCTCAAATTCTTTTTCCGCCTCAGCTTTCCGGCCCTGCCGTAAGGTCAGCCACGCCGCTTTCCAGTGCGCGTAGGGGGCCCGCCCGGCGTTCGGGAATCTTTGTTGCAGCTCGCGATACGCGTCGATGGCGCGGTCGTAGTCCTTCCGGAGCAGAAAGACATTGCCCGCCGACAACAATCCCTGTTCCAGCCACGGACTGGTTGGAGCTTGCTGCCGAAGCTGATCCAGATCCTTCAAGAACTCGTCGTCGTTGTCGGAGCCGCGTGCGACTTCACCCAGCAGATAAAGCTTCTGGGCGTTTGTATCGGCGGAACTGGGCGCCAGGGAATCCAAAATCTTTTTGGCATCCTTCCCGTGGCCACTCTTCAGCAACGCAGTGGCTAACGATAGCTGGGTCCCGGCGCGATCGTCTGGGCTCACTTGCTCGAGTAGATCTTTGTATTCCTCAGCGGCGTCTGCATACCGCCTTCCTTTCAGCAGAAGGTCCGCACGAGTTTTACGCTCATCCACATTGGCCGGTTGAATGCTAGTGCTGCCGGCCAGTTTCCTCAGCTCACTGTTCGCCAACTCCGCTTCCCCAGTCAGCGGCATGGTTAGATAAATATTGCGGAAGATGCTTGCCGCTTTGGGGAGGTTCCCAGCGGCTTCGTACGCACGACCCAGGTTCCACTCTACGTCGACTCGCGCTGGCTGACGATCACCTTCCAGCAATGTCGCGGCGTCTTGCGGCCGCCCTTCCTGCATTAGCGCGTTCGCGTATACGACGTGCGCGTCGCGCAGCAGAATCGAATCCGGAAAATCGCGAGCGAAGGAGCTCAGGGTCGCGATGCACTCGGCGCTGCGGCCCGCCTGCATGTAGGCGGTGCCGAGATAATAATTGACGTACTCGGAGAGATCCCCTGCGTGCAATTTTGCCCGGTTGAGCGGATCTATCGCCTTCACATAGTCGTGATCCACGATGTGCGCATAGCCCACGACAAGCCACGCCAGCGATCCCGCGTCTTCCTTGGAGTGTCGCCGCGCGTAAGCTTCAACTCCCGCGTATCCTGCCGGAGTTCGGTCCTGCAGGAGTTGCCGGGCCATCGGCCGCAAACTGGATGACGCGACGAATGCGCGCCGGATCCGTCGTACGCGCGGCGTCATCTTCTTTTTCCGTTTGCTCGCGACGGACTTGCTACCGCGCTTCTTAGCGGCTTTGGATTTCGGTGCGGTCTTGGTTTTCGTGGAAGAGGTCTGGGCAACAGACATCGCCCCAGAGGACAACAATATCGTGCCCGAGAGCGAAAGAATTACGAACAGGAATAACCGACGGCAATTCACGACTAAAGGTATTTTATTGCTTAAAGTTCGGCCCGAGTAGTGATACATCATCTTCGGCGAGGCTGCGGATTACTTCCTGGTTGAAGTAGTCCCCAGCAGCGGCAACCGTGCTTCCAAAGCGCTTCTGATAGCTGGAGCGGCTCTTGTCGATGTCTTCTTGCAGGCGGTCGTAAAGGTCTTTGTTCTTCCTGCCTTCTGTCATTTTGGCCTGGTTATATAGCTTGATCTCGTCCACCAGGAGACGCGCGAAACGCTGTGCTTTGCGGTGAATATCAGCATCCTGAGGAGCCATTCCCGAGAAGGCATTCGCAGCTTCAGTTGGAGCGGCGTCGAAAGAATGCTCCGAGCCGCCAGCGGAAGACGCCGCGGCTGCAGCCTTGGCATAAGCAGGGGTATGCGAGGCGAATGGGTCGTTAAACGCGGGAGCGGCATGCGCCGCGGAGGCTTTACCGACTGGAGTCTCTGGCCTGTCATTACCCGCATCAGCCGGTCCGTCTTTTGGCATGACCTTGCGTTGGGACACCACCTCGAGCCATGTGCCGGTTGAGAGCACGAGCAACTCGAGCGCGGCATTCTCGACGTGACCGCCTTCGTCCAGTCCGGCGTCTGCATACAGCAGGGCTGCAACTTTGTCCCGGAGCATAAGAGGAAGCAGCAGGCAGTGGTCGTCAGCAGGCTTTCCGAACTGGGAGATGAACTTGTGATCCATCTCCTTCGCTTTGCCGCTCAGGGCTGTGTGCCCGTCCAGAACCCTGGCTACCAGGCCCGAACTGCTATCCAGCCCAAAGTCCTTCACGGCGTCGTTATCGGCGAAAGCGCGCGCCTGCCAGCCGTTTACGGTGGACCCCTTCACTACGAAGAGAGCCAATCTGGCGCAATGTTGCACAGCGTTATCGAGAAGAGTACGCAGAATATCGCGCTGAGTCGTAGCCGCCTGTACGGCACATACGGCTTTCAAAAGGTGCTGAAACCCTTCAGCGTCGGAAGATTGTCCGGAGGCCGCTACATTGGGCAGAACTTCCTTTACAACACTTCGGACCAGTTCATCGCGCAGCTGTGGAAGATGACCCTCAAGAGCGTGGGAAACGGCCTGTGCGATGAGTTTCTCGATCCCGTTCTTGTCCACCATCAGAAGTGTCCGTTCGGCTTAAGCGCCATTCCCCTGCTGCAAGGCCTGATTATAAGGGCACTTGGGCCGCATGCCGAGGTTACCTCGGTTACCCCCTCAACCCCCGCAATCTCAGCGGAATTTCACACAAACCGTGTATCGCCCGTTTCGTCAAAACCTTGGGCACAAAGCGGCATTAGCCATTACAATTAACTTCATCTTCAGGGCTGCGATGTCCGAAAATTGTTGAATCGGTGGGAGAATGGGAACCATCCAACCAAAGGTAGGTGAGCCGCTTACCGAAGAGCTGCAGCTGGTTCAGGCAGCTAAGGGCGGCGATGTCTCGGCATTTGAGGATCTGGTCAAGCGCTACGACCGGAACGTGTTCCGTATCGCGCAGCACATCACGCAAAACCGCGAAGATGCGGAAGATGTGGTGCAAGACGCGTTTCTCAAGGCTTATCAGAATCTAGGACAGTTTCAGGGCCAGTCGAAGTTCTATACCTGGCTCGTGCGTATCGCGGTTAACGAAGCCCTGATGAGGTTGCGCCGGCGGCGGCCGGAGCGCATGGTTTCCCTCGACGAGGATGTTAAAACCGAAGATGATTCGGTGCCTCGAGAGGTTGCGGATTGGTCTCCTAACCCGGAACAGCAGTACAGCCAGGCGGAGCTGAAAGACATTTTGACACGCACCATCCAAGGCTTGCCCCCCAGCTTTCGGACGGTGTTCGTACTGCGAGATGTTGAGGGGCTCTCGACCGAGGAAGCGGCTGAGGCTTTGGACTTGAGCATTCCTGCGGTAAAGTCGCGGTTGCTGCGGGCGCGTTTGCAGCTGCGCGAGCGGCTCAGCCGCTACTTTCAGAAACGAAATGGTGGAGACAGTAACCAGTGAAATGCTCTGAGTTTTTGCAGGAGCTCACCAACTACTTGGACGGCGTTATCGACGCCCGCACCAAGTCAGATCTCGAGGACCACCTGGCTTGGTGCCACAACTGCTACGTGGTCTGCGATACGACCAAGAAAACCATCGAAATCTACCGCGATTCTCAGCTGTACGACCTCCCTGACGACCTCCGTACCCGCCTTCGCAGCGCCATTATGGCGAAGTGTCAGAAAAAGAAGGCCGGCCCCGAGAAGGTCTGATCTCCCTTTCCACCTGCTTTCTCGAAAGCTCGCGACATGGGGTGCAACTCTTTGCACCCTGAGTCCACTATCTGGCCCTGCCCGAAACCTTTTCCTGAGAAACTGAATCTAAGTAGCTGAAGAGAGAAGCTGCTCAGGATCTTGGGATCCCCCAATCCCAGAGTGAGCTAACCGCCCAGCGTTTTGCGCGTTTATGAGAGAAGGCGAGAGCTCACTGCAACGAGGGCTAAAGTCCGATCTCCGGGGAGGTAGGTATGTTCGGGAAGTTACTGGATGCATTCTTCGGTTGCTGGCATAACAATCTAAGTTTTCCGCTCACGGCCCGGTCTGGCTCGCGCCGCAACGCAGCCGCCTCCCTCACCGGCACCTATGTTGTTTGCCTCGATTGTGGCCGAGAATTCGCCTACGACTGGCGGGAAATGAAGATCGTCGATAATGAGTCCAATAAAGGACACGCTGTACCGGAATTCGCGACTAAACGAGCTTGATTCCCTTCTGTTCGGATTGGGCCTGCAGATCAACAATGAGCCACGATCTTTAAGCGGGCTTCTTACGACGACGTGGTGGCCGGTGCCAGCAGCATGCTCACTGTCGGACTCTTCTTTCCTCCCCCGCGGTTGTGGACGGCGTCATCTACTTCGGCTCAACGGATTGAAACGTGTACGCGATCGGGTAGTGTGTTAGCGGGCAGCTACTCGTTCAAACAATATTCCCCAAGTTTTTCCTCATTCTCAGGATCGGCGGTCCTGGGATACAGATCAACGTTTTGGCAGTCGTACATTCCTCTATTCTTTAGGTAGGCGCACCATCTGATATTCGCCCGGCTTTACCGCTTTGCAATATGCATGCCCATCATTGCATTGCAAGTC
>JBLNFC010000626.1:0-5138 GCA_050263355.1 Acidobacteriota bacterium | reverse complement strand
GAGCAACTGCATTGCCCGATGTACTTCCGAGTCTGACATAAGTCCGCCCAAGTCAGGATTTGCTTGCAGCAGAAGCGTTGGGCAAACTATTCTCTTCATCAAAGCTTCTCCGTCGAAGTCTTTCCAGGTTGACCCATCCAAAGTCATCTGAAGAGCTTCCGGATCCACTTGCTGCAAACAGGCTGCCCACTTCAGCAGGTATGCCTCATCATGTCCCGGCAAGTCGCCGATCGCAATCAGTTCATCAATACCGGGCAGGGGAATCCGGCTCTGAGCAAGGCCCTTCGCCATCTGCTCGACCGAGCTATTGGACAGCCGCACCTTAAGCAACGTTTCAAACAACGCTGGATATAAACTGCCGGGGAAAGAGCTGGCCGTCAGGGCGCTGTCGCCCAGAATGAGCGCCCGGACCAGTGCCGGTTCTTCGGCGGCCACACGCAGCGCAGTAACTCCGCCCAGAGAATGCCCGAAGAGAATGGCGGGACATGGCGCGGCAGTTTTCAGAAGAGTGACGATGTCAGACGCATACCCGCCGCTGGAATAGCCGCGCGGCACGCGCCCCGATTTGCCGTGCCCGCGCAGGTCCACTGCGTAAAGATGCCACTGCCGGCTCAGTGCTGGAAACAGAACGGAGAAGTCGTGGCAGTCGCGTCCCAGGCCGTGCATCAGAATTAACGGCGGACCACTGTTTGGCCCTTCTTCATAGTGCAGCACTAGCTCGCCGGTGCGGCATTCCCGACTGGCCAGGAATGCATACTTGCTTCCCTCCCCGACAGCATTCACTTCGCCGCTCCCGAGGGCGTTTCCCAAACCACTTTTCCGCCGACAATTGTCTTTGTCACTTTCACATCGCGAATCTTCACCGGGTCCATCTGAAATATATCGTCATTCAGGATGACCATATCCGCCAACTTGCCAGGCGTAATGGAGCCTTTTTCCCCATCTTGGAATTCCGCGTAAGCCGAGCCCATGGTGTAGGCCTGCACTGCCTCGGCGACCGTAAGCTTTTGCTCAGGAAACCAGCCGTTTGGATTCTTGCCATCGAGCGTTGCACGCGTTGTCGCCGCATAAAGTGTCAGCATCGGGTTCAGCGGTGCAACATTCCAATCTGTTCCGAATGCAAGGCGCACGCCATCATTCAAGAACGTCCGAAATGCGTATGTGCGGCTGGCGCGGTCGTGCCCAATACGCTTCTCAGCCCAACGCCCATCATCGATTGCGTGATATGGCTGCACCGATGCAATCACACCGAGATCAGCGAATCGCGCGAAGTCTTTCGCAGCCATGTGTTGCGCGTGTTCAATGCGAAACCGCCGGTCCGCTTTTCCATGGACTTTTACCAGATCGGCATAGATGTCGAGAATTGCGGAGATTCCCGCGTCACCAATGGCATGCGTGCACAGCTGAAGTCCGGCAGCATCGGCCTTCATCATGCGATCGTGCATGAGGCTGATCGGATGCATTTCGTCCGAGAGAAGGCCGTGATTGTTGGGTTGATCGACAAATGGTTCGAAGAAATAGGCGCTTGCCGAACCCAGAGATCCATCGGCATATCCCTTCAAGGCTCCGATCCTCAGATATGGAGAACCGAAGGCCCGACGGATCCCAATTTTCACCTGATCGTCGACTTGCGTAATGAGCGGGGCCGCGTAGATGCGAGCCGTCAGTTGACCTCGGTCGAGCAGTTCCGAATACACGGCGATGTCGGCGTACTCCGGATTCATGTCCTGCACGCTGGTTACACCCAGCGACGCCGCATGGCTCAATGCACGTTGCACAGCATGCAGTCGCTGATCGTGCGACAGGGGCGGAATCACCTTGAACACATAATCCATCGCCGCGTCTTTTAACGCGCCGGTTGGATTGCCCTGAGCGTCGCGAACAATGGAGCCACCCGGCGGATCGGGCGTAGAGGCGGTCACACCCGCTAAGCGAAGCGCGATCGAATTGGCCAGCGACATGTGGCCGTCATATCGATTGAGAAACACGGGATTATCAGGAGTGACCGCGTCGATCATCTCCTTGGTGGGCAGCTGTGCTGGCGACCATTTCGTTTCATCCCAATCGCCGCCGGTGATCCATTGCTTCTTCGGAGTCTTACTGGCTTGTTGTGCAACGCGCTTTACAAATTCTTCCGCACTCGTCGCATCGTTTAAGTCCACGGCATCGAGTTGCTGGCCCCCGGACACGAAATGAACATGCGCATCATTGAAACCCGGCAGCACCAGCTTTCCACCCGCATCGATAACTCTGGTCGAGGCCCCACGCCAGCCTTGGACGTCAGCTTGGGATCCAACCGCCACAATCCTCTCCCCTATAATCGCAACCGCCTGCGCCCTTGGTAGCTTGCCATCTACCGTCCAAACATTCGCGTTGCTGACGATCAGATCAGCGGTTGGTTCTGATTGCGCCCACACCCCAATGACCGACAGAAGCAATCCCAAGCATGCAATCGCTCGTGAGAGTCTCATCTTTTCTGAAAATCCCTTTCCCGGGCAACGAATGAATAGAACCAGCTAGACTTGTCCCCACTTCAATTTCGTGCGGAGTACTTCGAAGAAATTTCTTTTCACTTGAAAAAGGCGTACCTTGTGCTCCGATTTGCGACAAACCACTCGATCCCCATCCAACGCAGGAGTTCCGAGTTGTCCATCGATACTCAAGAAAGCCTCCTCGTCGCCCGTCTTCACCACAATCACAATCTCCGAGGAATCCCGCACCACTAAAACGCGATGAGTCAGCGAGTGTGGAGAAACAGGCGTGACCACGAAGGCATCTACCGAAGGCGTCAGAATCGGACCGCCCGCCGCCATCGAGTAGGCGGTCGATCCTGTCGGCGTCGAGATAATCAACCCGTCGGCCTTGTAGCTCGAGACAAACATGCTATCGATATGAAGTTCGAAGCTGGCCAATCTTGCGATGGCAGCCTTGCTCACGATCACATCATTCAGCGACTCGAACTCGCCAATGCACTCTCCCCCTCGCAGAAGTTGAGCGTGAATCAATGAGCGGGTCTCGATGCGGGCACGATTCTTATCTACGGCCTCAAGGCTGTCATAAATCTCGGCGAGAGGGACCTCGGTGAGGAAGCCCAATGTCCCTAGATTGATCCCCAGAATAGGTATGCCGGATTTCGCCATCACTCGCGCGGCAGACAGAAGTGTCCCATCGCCTCCTAGAACAATGGCAAAGTCGAGCGCGCGGTCTCCAATACTCTCGCGCTTTACAGTCTCTGGACCCTTTACGTACTCGCCGCTTTCCATGTCCATAATGGCTTCATAGTTGTGCTGCTTCAGCCAATGCAGCAGCTCCGGCACAATGCGAGCCAGTTCCGGCTTGGCAGGCTTCGAGATGATGGCTACGTTTTTCAGGGACTTGGATTGGGCAGGAGCCATGGGCAAATCGAGATTGTACAGAATCTGTCGGAAAAAACTGAATTTGGCCGGAGATCAAAATTTTGCGTACAGCAGAAATTCGCGATTTCCTTCCGCTCCCAGGATAGGCGAATCAATGTGTTCAACGATCGCGGGCCCTGCTTCTACCACGCTTTCACGGACTTTCTGGAGGGCTGATATCTGCGCAGCCTCGTCACGCACAATTCCACCCTTGCCGATCTGTTCTCTGCCGACTTCAAACTGTGGCTTGACCAGCACGATCAATTGCTTTCCCATCCTCGATTTTTCGGGGGGAAAGGCAGCGCCGATGACTGCGGGCAGTACCAGAGTGGCCGAAATGAAAGAGACATCCACCACCACCAAATCGATGGTTTCCCCTATGTCTTCGGCCTTGATGTATCGGGCATTCGTCTTTTCCAGAAGCCGAACTCGGGCATCCTGACGCAGCTTCATATGAATCTGGCCGTATCCGGTATCGATCGCAATTACCCGCCGCGCCCCGTGTTGCAGCAGGCAATCGGTAAAACCGCCGGTCGAAGCTCCAACATCGAGGCAGATGCAACCGGCTACCGCGATCTTCCAGTGCGCCAACGCTTTTTCCAACTTCAGCCCGCCCCGGCTCACATACTTCAGATCGCTTTCAAGAAGGCGCACCTTCGCCTCAACATCGACGGTCGTTCCCGCCTTCTCTACCTTTTGCTCGTCGACGAGAACCTTCCCCGCCAGGATCAGCGCCTGACTTCGTTCGCGTGACGCGACCAGACCTCGTTCGACTAACAGCTTGTCGAGTCTGACTTTCAACCTGATTCCTTAGCTGGCTCCGATAAAATTAGGCCCGCTGCGCACTCTGGGTAGTGCAAGGTGTTGAACTTCCCTGCCCTGATGAAGTTACCGAGCTATTTGTCCTCTTTTGCACAGAATTTTCCACGCGCATGTTGAAAAACGTAACTCGTGACGGCACGCTCCGTGCTTCCCACAAAAAGAAAGCCGCCCGGGGAAAAGGGCGGCCGAACGGAAAAGATGTAATTTACCCAGCTACTTCCTCAAGCAGCTTCTGATCGATATCGAAGTTGGCATGCACGTTCTGCACGTCATCATGATCTTCAAGAGCCTCCATCAGCCGAATCATGGTATTAGCATTCTGTCCTTCGAGCTTGATGTAGTTCTGCGGCACCATCGACACACTGGACGACGCAGGCGTGATGCCCGCCTTCTTGACCGCATCCAGCACGCCTTCGTAAGCCGACGGTTCGGTCACGATTTCCCACGCTTCTCCATCGTCTTTCAAATCCTCACCACCCGCCTCCAGAATGATATTCATGAGGTCATCTTCTTTGGCGGCCGACTTCGGCACAATAATGTCGCCTTTCTTGTGGAACATCCACGAGACTGCGCCGGCCTCGGCCATATTGCCGCCGTTCTTGCCAAATACGTGGCGGATTTCACTGACCGTGCGGTTGCGATTGTCGGAAGAAATGTCCACCAGAATCGCAACTCCACCCGGACCATAGCCTTCCAGCGAGAATTCCTCGTACGTGGCGCCGGGCAGCTCTCCCGTGCCGCGCTGCACCGCACGTTTTATATTGTCGGCGGGCATGTTCTCGGCCTTGGCAGCCGCGATGGCCGTGCGAAGGCGCGGGTTCTTGTCCGGATCGCCGCCCGATTTCGCTGCCATGGCGATTTCCTTGATTAGGCGGGTGAAGATCTTGCCGCGTTTCGCGTCAAGAGCCCCCTTTTTGTGCT
>JBLNFC010000625.1:0-3470 GCA_050263355.1 Acidobacteriota bacterium | reverse complement strand
ATATCGCGCTCTCCGGGCATGAAAACAAGAACGTCGCCTGAGCCGGGTTCGCACAGGGCCTGTTCGGTGGCAAGGGCTGCGGCATCGATGTAAGTCAGATCGCCCGCCTCCTCCGAGCCCGCATCCAAGGGAGCATAGACCACCTCCACGGGGTAAACCCTGCCGGAAACCTCGATGATCGGCGCGTTGCCAAAGGCTTGGGAAAACGTCGCCGTATCGATGGTGGCGGAGGTGATGACCAGCTTCAACTCGGGCCGCTTGCTCAGCAAGCCTTTGAGATACCCGAGAAGGAAATCGATGTTCAGGCTCCGCTCATGAGCCTCATCGATGATCAGGCCGTTGTACTCGGACAGCAAAGGGTCATTTTGCGTTTCCGCCAGCAGGATGCCGTCGGTCATCACCTTGATGTAAGTCCCGGGACTGGACCGATCGTCAAAACGGATTTTGCATCCGACCTCACGGCTCCACCCCAGTCCCAGTTCGTCGGCGATGCGCCGCGAGATTGATAGCGCCGCCACCCGACGTGGCTGGGTGCATCCGACCTTCGCCTCAATGCCGAGGCCCGCCTCCAGGCACATCTTTGGGATCTGGGTGGTTTTGCCCGAACCGGTCTCCCCGGCCACAATCACTACCTGGTGAGCACGGATGGCAGCGACAATCTCTTCGCGTCGCGCGGTGATTGGCAGCTCGGGGGGATAGGTCACCGCAGGCACCGCCAGGCGCCGTTCTTCTCGGAGAGCGACCGATCTCCGTGCGGCGTGGAGCAACCGTTCCAGGACCTCGTCGTGCCGCTCGGGATGGTGATGGTCCCGAAGCAGCCGCACCAGGCGGGAACCCAGCCGCACCCAATCCTGCAGCATGGCCTTGGGCAGCAGAGCTTTGATTTCGGTTATGCGCGCGTCCACTTTCGGGAATATTCAGGACCGTTGAGATGCACCACAATGAGAAAAGAATTCAAGAAAGTGGTTGACGAGTTTGGCGAGAGGATGGGGTCGGGATGGACGTCGCAGAATGGAACTCCTCACCCCGACCCTCTCCCCCTCGCCGCCGAAGCGGAGAGGAGAGGATGGAGGGGGATCAACATGCAGGACATGATAATGCCCCTGACATCCAGCACAAGATTGTCGTCCACGCACGACCGACTACAGGGCTATCGACCACGAGTGACACCAAAGCGCCAGCAAGCTGGCGCACTCCATACGCTTCGCGACCCAGGGGCCTGACAGTATTGGCTCTTACATCCCTGCGTTGGTGGAGGTTCTCCAAGCCACGTCTTCGCTGGTTCAGTTCGGCTCGCCGCTTTCGCTTCCTCGGTTGCCTGCGACGGCGGGCCGGGACTGCCCGCCCTACCAGCGGTTCACCCACGTGCAATGTACGACAGCGACGTTGCCCTTGTTTCAGAGCTTGCGCCCTAGGCGGTCGGAGGTCACCCTGTGGTTAGTTCACACAGAACCGTGCCAGGCCAGACGAGCCACACTTCGAGGTTGCATCAGGCAAAGAGCTTCGAGAGAAGTATGGTCTGACCGCCAAGAATCGCCCCACAATTCATCTCGACTCCTCGCGGGTGCCAGTTCAGTTCCGGGAGTGGATTCCGCTGGCGGAGCGTTGGGGCATTGCCGACGATCTCATCCGTGATGATAGCGTCCAAAAAGCTACGCCTGAGGAGCTGCGCGAGTTGCTCGCCTTCGGGGAAGCCTACGACGCTGTGCTGGCGGAGTGGTTAGCGGGACCGGACGCCGACTCACCGCCGTTCAGTGAGGAATACGTCGCGTTCACCTGCTTGGGGATGGCTTGGGATTTGGCGAGCGTTCTTACGAAGAAACATGAGGGCAACGGTTGAGTGATGGGACTTTTGCTCGAGCGGAAGCGCTTGTTGCACCGCGGGCGCGCTCAGCATCACATCGGGCGGCGCGGCACGGTTGAGCTATGATCGGCATTAAAGCATTTTTCAGTTTTCTTGGGCTAGTGCTCGGCCTGGCTGCTGGGCTTCAATGGGGTGCTCCTCGTGGTTGGCTGGTGGCCATAGGCACGACGGCAGGCGGTGTGGTCGGTGGAGGGATCGGCGGGTGTCTGTTCGGTTGGCTGCTGGAGCGTAGCTCGGAGTTTACTCGCCGGTTAAGCGACAGGCTTTCGGCCAAGCACCGGGTTGTTGGTGAGGTATTTCGTTGGTGCTCAATCCTGCTCATGATCGCCGTTTTGCTCGGGCTCGGCTATTTGCTCTTGCGAGCCCAGTCGCGACATCACAGATGAAGATACGGACGCGAGCAACTTGATATATCTCCCCAATGTCGCGCCTCAGCTTCAGGCCCAGGGAAGCGGAAGGTTAGACCGTTTAATCGTCAAACCGAGGTTGCGGGGCTTCCGATCGCCAATTCCCGACCCGGCTGATTCTCTGTATTGCACGGTTCGGCATCCCTCGGCAACAGATAAGTCAACGTCCAATAATAGTGAAGGAACTCCACCTGCACGTCCAGCGCCAGGCCTTCGACGGCGGCTCGCATCTCCGGCTCTGTCGGGAAATTCTTCAGCACCTCATGGGCGCTGCCGTCGTCCAATCGCCGAAGCTGGTAAGTGTTGCCCTGCGCGTCACTGCGGGAAATCGGAGTGCTGCTGCCCTCCACGTAAGCGTTGTCCATGAACACCACCCTGGCACCAGGCGTAAGCACGCCATGAAAGGCCCGCAAGAACGCGCGCATCCTGGACTTCGGAACGTGCGACCACCAGAACGCGGAGAGGCCGGCATTGAACCGCCGCGGTGCTGAGGGCGCGTAAGCATCCGCTCGCTGAAACGAAACCTTCCGAGCATCCACGGGCTTGGCGCGAGCGATTGCCAGCACCTCCTCCTCATTGATGTCCGTGGCTTGAACGGATGCAGCTCGACGAGCCACAACCTCCGTCCAGTAACCGGTGCCGCAAGCTACTTCGAAAATATCGGCCCCAGCGAAAACGGTTTGGACAAAGCTGCGTAACCGCCTCAGGTCTGCCTGGCGCTCCGGCTTCTGGTAAATGCGCTCGTATTCGCAGGCGCGTTCTGCGTAGTAGCTAACCATTGATGCTTCGATGCTCATACGTGTGCCGTGGCCGAACGGCTCCGGCCAGCGACCTTGCGCCGCTGACACTCAGCATCACAACGAAACGTCGTCACGAGGTTCGCTGCGCCAGGATGGTTCGCTCTCAAGTCAATTGTCTGGAACGAACTTCTTAGTGGGACCGTCGCACTTCCAACCCGCACTCGCAATTTTCTTGGCGATTTCGGACTCCCGATAACACGACTCGCACAGGTTGCGTTGCTCTTCTCCATTCGGGGATACCACGGTGACGTGAACTACCGCCTTCTCTTTGTTGCACCGTTCGCAGAGCATTTGGTTCCATCTCCACAGCTATCAAGCCCACTAATGTGGCCATGAGGCAATCGCCAGATTTCCCCGAGCGGTCCGGGTTTTACCTCCTTGCCGGCCGGCTGGGGAACG
>JBLNFC010000624.1:0-3920 GCA_050263355.1 Acidobacteriota bacterium | reverse complement strand
CGCGTTGTCAGAACACACGCTGCTGCCGCTCTCATGGACGGTGACAATGGTCTTGGCGCAATAGTTGGAGCGCGCGCGATGGAAAAGGCCATCGAGCTAGCGGCGACTGCAGGAATCGGTTTCGTAGGAGTTCGCCGGACCAACCACTTCGGTATCGCTTCTTTTTACGTGCAGAAGGCTCTTCGACAGGGATTTATCGGGTGCGCTGCATCGAACGCGCCTCCGCACATGGCACCTTTTGGCGGCCGTGCCCGATTCCTAGGAACCAATCCCTTCTCGATCGGAATTCCCGCGGATAAAGAAGCACCCTTGCTATTCGACGCTTCCACCAGCGTAGTGGCACGGGGAAAGATCATTGTCGCAGCTCAGGAGGGCAAGTCGATTCCAGCCGGCTGGGCCATAGATTCAGAAGGCAATCCGACCACCGACACAAAAGCGGCTCTGGCAGGATCAGTGCTGCCGTTCGGAGGTGCTAAAGGTTCGGCAATCTCTTTGGTCATCGATGTTCTTTGCGGTGTGCTCACAGGATCTGCCTTTGCCTTGTATCTGAACACACTCGAAAATCTCGAGGCTGAGCAAAACCTCGGGCATGTCTTTATGGCTATGCGCACAGACCTATTCATGACCAAAGATGAATTTGCAGGTCGAATGGACGAGATTGTGCGAATGCTTAGGGCTTCGGCGCCAGCTCCGGATGCAGAGCGAGTACTTGCTCCAGGGGAAATTGAGCGGCAGAACGAGACGAAAAACCGCGTGCTCGGGGTACCCCTGGTGCCAAGCGTCATAGAGCAACTATTGGAACTTGGAACGGAATTGAATGTCAGCTTCCCCGATGCGACAACCAAGGAAGCGCCGGTGGAGGCACGCCCGTGATCAGATGTAGTCCGGAGCAAACGTTTAACTTCCTCCCTGTTCCCACCGATATTCATTTCGGCTATGGCACTTTGGCCAAGTTGCCGGAACAAATCCATTGCGTTGCCGCGAAGCGAGTATTCGTGATCACGGACCCGGGCATCCGGGCGGCGGGCATTCTGCAATCGGTTCTCAATCTGCTCAGCCGGGCAGGGATTGGTTGCGAGGTGTTCGACGCAGTAAAGCAGGATTCCGGCTCAAAACTAATTGCCGAAGCGGCGGAGCAAGTGCGCCGATGCAAGGCGGAAGTGGTAGTCGGGATTGGAGGCGGGAGTTCTCTTGATACTGCAAAAGCGGTCGCGTCCCTGATTACAAATCCAGGCACGATTCTCGACTATACAGGCCTTCATCGGGTAAAAAAGCGCTTGCCTCCGGTGATCGCAATCCCAACTACCGCAGGGACGGGGAGCGAGGTGAGTCTTTGGTCGGTTTTCACGAATGATGATACCGGCCTTAAGGTTGCGGTGGGCAGCGTCTATGTGTATCCGATGATCGCTCTTTGCGATCCTGAACTCACATTAAATCTGCCATCCCTGATGACCGCGGCAACTGGCATGGACGCGTTGGCCCATGGCATCGAGTGCTACACCAACAATGCCTGCCAGCCCATTTCCGCTACATTGGCGATAAGGGCGATCGAGCTGGTTGGCAAGCATCTGAGAAATGCGGTTCAGAACGGGCCTGACCGTGGCTCTCGTTATGCGATGTTGCTCGCCAGCACGATGGCAGGTATCGCGATGAACCCGACCCGCCTCGGCCTGGCGCATGCGTTAGCCATGCCGCTTGGAAGCTGGGATCTTCAAGTTCCGCACGGTATTGCTATTGCTGTGACTCTGCCGCGAGTGATGAAGTTCAATTGTGTGGCTGCACCGGAGCGCTTCGTGCATGTTGCTCGAGCACTCGGAGAACCCGTAGACGAATTGGCCCCGTCGGATGCCGCTGAGCGCGCAGTTGAGGCCGTAGAAAGGCTCGCTAGCAATATTCAGATACCAAAAGGATTGGGAGAATACGGCGTTCGACCGAGTCACATTCCGCAAGTCGTGAGTGAAGCAATGAAGAGCGGAAATGTCGCGGTAAATCCTCGGGCGACGAGCAAAGAGCAGTTGGTGGCGATCCTTCAGCAGAGTCTCTAATGGCACGACATCAAAACTACGTTGCAGGTCGATGGGCTCCTGCCGCGGGTGGGGAATACTATCAAACGCACAATCCTGCCTGTCCGTCGCAAGTCCTTGGAGAGTTTCCTCGCTCGGTTCCAGAGGATTTGGAAACGGCTATCGCTTCCGCCGAAACCGCGGGTGCGACCTGGAACCAAACCCCGGCGCCGCAGCGGGCGGCAATCCTGCTGCATTTTTCTCAGCTTCTTCTCGATTCGAAGGAGGAGCTGGCCAGGATCATCACACTCGAGCAGGGTAAGGCGCTGTGCGAATCGGTCGGCGAGGTCACACGCGCGGCCGCTGAGGCAAGCTTCGCGGCGGGTGAAGCCGTGCGTCTCTCGGGGCAGACCTTTCCCAGCGAACGTCCGGGGTTCACGTGTTACACCGTTCTGCAACCAGTCGGCGTAGTGGCTGCAATTACGCCGTGGAACTTCCCCGTAGTTAGCCCTGTGCGGAAGATAGCTCCGGCGCTGGCTTGTGGCAACACTGTCATCTTCAAACCGGCCTCATTGACTCCATGGTCTGCCACTTACCTCACAAGTCTCTTAGAGAAGGCTGGCCTGCCACCCGGCGTTCTTAATCTGGCGATTGGTTCCGCCGAATGTGGGGAACGCTTGATCTCGGATGCTCGGGTACGTGGGATCAGTTTCACTGGCTCGACTGCCGTAGGCATTCGCATCGCCGAAAGAGTTGCTGGCCGCATGGCTAAAGTCCAATTGGAACTTGGAGGCAAGAATCCGGCGATCGTTGTGGATTGCAAAGATCTGGACACTGCCGCACAAGAGATCGTGGCAGCGGCTTTCTTGTGCAGCGGTCAGCGTTGCACGGCGCTCAGTCGGGTGATCGTGGAGGAATCGCAGGCGGATCAACTACGCGACCGCTTGTTGATGCATATCGCAAAAATACGAGTCGGCAACGGTCTCGATCCGCAAGCAACCATGGGCCCGCTGGTAAGCCGGGCACAAATGGAAACGGTCGCGCGCTACGTCCGTAAAGGCCGGGACGACCATGCCACTTTGGTTGCTGGCGGGCACGCGCTGGCTGAGAATCCGGAAACCGAGGGCTACTTTTACGCGCCGACACTGTTCGATCATGTCTCGTCGAAGTCTGCCTTGGCTCGCGAAGAGATCTTCGGGCCAGTCCTGCCGTTGATTCGGGTCAACAGTGCGTACGAAGCATTTGAAGTGGCCAATAGCACACGCTACGGCTTGGCTGCTTCTCTTTTCACCGAAAATCCACACCTAGTGAATGAATTTATTCAGTGCGTGGAATCGGGCATGGTCCACATAAACCATGGAACCGCCAGCCAAGCCCACATTCCATTCGGCGGTGTGAAGGACTCCGGGCAAGGAGCGTTCTCGATAGGCCCCACGGTGAAAGATGCGTTCACGAATGTCAAAACGGTCTACATCAAGTGGTAGCCATGCCAGTGTCCCAGCTTCGTCACGATTTGAAGTCTTCGCAAGACTCCTTCATCTGCGCTCGCATGTACGACATTTGTCGCGGGAGTTCCAAGCAGGCGACTCCTTACATGGGTGAGATTTCCGGCATTCTGAGACAGCAAACATGATGGCCCCGGTCGAAAAGCGGCATCTCGTCGTGGGGGCGTTGTTTGTCCTTTCACTTATCCTCTATATCGATCGTGCTGCTATCTCATCGGCCAAATCTGCAATCGCCCGTGACCTTGTTCTCTCCGACACAGCCATGGGCTGGGTTTTCGGCGCATTTTCCCTGGGTTACGCCTTTGCACAAATTCCCTGGGGATGGTTCGCTGATCGTGTGGGACCGCGTCTGGCGCTGGCAATCGTGGTGGCCCTATGGAGTGCCTTCACTTCACTGACAGGAGCGGCCAGC
>JBLNFC010000623.1:0-4562 GCA_050263355.1 Acidobacteriota bacterium | reverse complement strand
CGGCATTTGGCAGCGAGCCACCAGTCCTCTATTATTATCGCGGAACTCACCTGCATGGATCGACGCCGACACCTACGAGTAAAGACGTTCCTACAAGCAAAAGTATGGGGTCTAGATGCTAAGTCGCGCCCATTCAGCCAGGTAGCGACTATCGTTGACATCAGTGATCCAGGGATCGTGTTGTCCGGCTTACGCTGCACGCTAAAACCCGGAGCAGTTGTCGATGTCCAGTACGACGGGTCCGTAGCGGAATTCCTCGTGGTCTGGACAGGCAAGCCAGGCACGGACGCCTTAGGTGAAGTCGGAATGCAGCGAGTCTCCCCTGGCACGTGCATGTGGGATCCTTACGTGGCGCGCGCGTGCGGTGTGGAAGCGACCGGGTAACAGAGCCCGCCCCATGATTCTGGCGGAACGCCAACACGAAGTTCTATAAGGGTTTGTACCTCGACCGTGGCGTCAAGTCCATTGCTGCTCCTGAATGAAGCGGTATATACTTCGGAGGCTCTAGGACCGACTCGGCGTGACACTTCCGACTATTTTGGGGTATAGTTTCAGACAGAGCCTCCCCGGGCCGTCCTCGCCAACCAGTTTTCTTCCCGCTTGTGCCCCAGGGTAACCGATGGTTGATGATGGCAAGACGCTGCCGCCTGATTTTGAGGCACCCACTTTGCCGGGAACAGCTCCAGCAATGGCATCAAGTGCGCGCGCAAGTGTCGGCGCCCAAACCCCACCTCCTATTTCTGATGATGTCACTCTGGCCGATGGTTCGCCGAGTCCGGTTCCAATTTCCGACAGCGCCTTAAAGCTGGTTCAACTTTTTCCTCCGGGGTCGCTGCTGGGCGGCCGTTACGAAATCATCCGTGTGCTCGGCGAAGGTGGAATGGGCGCGGTTTATCAGGCTCGCGACCGCGAGTTAGATCGTCTCATCGCTCTCAAGGTGATACGGCCTGAACTGGCGGGGAATGCGGCCATTCTGCAACGGTTCAAGCAGGAATTGATTCTGGCGCGGCATGTTACACACAGAAATGTGGTGCGTATCTACGATCTTGGCGAAGCAGAGGGGATCAAGTTCATCACGATGGAGTACGTGGACGGCGAAGACTTGCGTTCCCTGCTCAAGCTGCACGGGAAGTTGCCGGCCAAGGAGGCCGTGCACATCGTCGAGCAAGTTTGCCGAGCCCTGGAAGCGGCGCATGCCGAAGGAGTCATCCATCGTGACCTGAAGCCCCAGAACATCATGCGCGACAAGCAGGGCCGCATTGTCGTGATGGACTTCGGACTGGCCCGTTCCCTCGAAGCTAACGGCATGACGCAAACCGGCGCGCTGGTGGGCACGCTGGAATACATGTCGCCTGAGCAGGCCTTGGGCGGAGAACTGGACCAGCGTTCCGATCTGTTTGCCGTCGGCTTAATCTTTTACGAGTTGCTGTCCGGCAAAGTGCCTTACAAAGCTGAAACCGCCCTGGCCAGCCTCATGAAACGCACACAAGAGCGTGCGATTCCGCTATGGCAGATCGACGGCGCCGTGCCCAAGGTGCTGAGCAAAGTGGTGAGTCGCTGCCTGGAACGTGATCCAACTGCGCGTTATCAGCACGCCACGGACATCCTGAAGCAATTGCAGGCGTGGAATGCCAATCCAAACATCAGTCCTTCTGCGCTCGGCCGCATAGCGCCCTCGCAAGCTTCGCGAACCCTTCAAATCTCGCTAAGCGTTCCGGAACAACGAGGCTGGCTTTGGATCTTCGCGCTGGGCCTTTTGCTCGTATTGTTTTTTGCGATTCCCGCGACGCGGAATTTGGTGTTCCCTAGGAAAGATCAAGTTGAGCTCTCAAGCACGGGAATACCCGAGTTAAGCAAAGGAAAGTACGTCGCCATTCTTCCCTTGCGTGTATTGGGTGAAGAAAAATCGCTGCGCTATGTGGCTGACGGGTTGGAGGAATCGCTTTCGGCGAAGCTTTTTCAACTGCAAGAACTGCACGTAGCTTCGTCTGCCGCTGTGGACAAGGCTGTAAGTGGCGACCAATCGCTTGCCAAGATGGCGCGAGCGCTTGGCGTGAATCTCATCCTGCAGGGTACTGTGCAGGGAAACGCTGATCAGGTGAGGGTAACTTTGAACCTGGAAGACGTCGCCAAGTCCAAGCGTCTTTGGGGTCAGGAATTTGCAGGCGTGCCTCAGGACCTTCTCGCATTAGAAGACCAGATCTACGGCTACGTTGCGAACGCTCTCGAGTTGAAGCCTACGAGCGACGAGATGGCGCGAATTGGAATCCATCCAACGGAGAACGCCGCCGCCTACGATCTCTATTTGCAAGGGCGAGATGCCATGCACGGAAACCACGGAGTGCAGGCCACGGAGAACGCTGTTCAATTGTTTGAGGCGGCGTTGCGTAAGGATCCTAATTTTGCTCTTGCCTACACCGGCATGGCTGATGCCAGCCTTCGCATGTACAAAGAGAAGAAAGAAAGCATCTGGGCACAGAAAGCGTTGATTTCGGCGCAGCAGGCGGCACGACTGAACGCCAACTTGCCCGAGGTACATTTGTCTCTCGGTAGTGTTTACAGTGCGACCGGAAAATCGGCCGAGGCGACAGGGGAACTGAAACTAGCGCTAGAGTTGGCACCTAACTCCGACGAGGCCTATCGCCGTTTGGGAGATGCATACCGGGCGAGTGGTAATCGACAGCAGGCACTCTCCGCATATCAGAGTGCAGTAACTTCAAATCCCTACTATTGGTATAACCACAACACGCTGGGAGCTGCGCATTTTCAATTCGGAGAGACTGAAAAAGCGCTGCTTGAATACCAGCGCGTGACCGAGCTAGCGCCGGACAATGCTAACGGATTCGGTAACGTGGGCGCGGCTTACATACGACTCGGCAAATGGACGGAATCCATTCCGCCATTGCAGAAGGCACTGCAACTCCAACCTGACGCCGACACCTACTCGAATCTCGGGACGGCTTACTTTTATTTGCGTCGCTACGACGATTCCGTGAAGATGTTCGAGAAAGCGGTGGACCTCAATCCCAAGGACGAAATAGTCACAGGAAACTTGGCGGATGCATACCGCTGGTCAGGACGTTTGCAACAAGCCACTGCAACCTACGCGAAGGCTATAGCCCTGGCTTATCAGGAATTGCAAGTCAATCCCCGCGCTGCGGAAACAGTGGGCGATCTTGCCCTCTATTACGCTAAAAAGGGTGATATTGAAAATGGCGAGCGCTATATTCGTCAGGCTCGCTCGATGGATTCTTCCGATGTGCAACTTATCTACTCGCAGGCGCAGGTATACGCTATTGCCGGTAAACAGGACTTGGCCTTGAAAGCGCTGCGAGAGGCATTCCAGAAGGGGTTTTCACTGGAGGAGGCCCAGAGCGATCCTGAGCTGGCAAAGCTGAAGGGCCTCCCGGATTTCGTAAAGCTCAGCGCCGAGTTCAACAGAACGCGAGCAAACTGAGAACTAACTCTTTGTGCTTTGCAACCACTTTCGGCGGGCGATCCCTCCGAGACCAATCAGAACCAATCCTACTGACGCCGGTTCTGGCACAGTGGCGCTACGTAAGTTAGCTGTGCCGCGAAAGTCCAAGTCGCCTGGCCAACATCCATCCCGGCATTCGAAGGTAATCTGAAAGACGCCCCCGAGAGGAATTCCGTTGCGCTCGCGGTTAAGCCCGCTCAGAAAGATAAACGTCTTTCCGCTTCCGAGCGTACCCAGCGAGCAACTCAAAAACGCGTTGGTACGACACGATATCGCACTGAACGGTACTCCGGTTTCTGTCAGACGTAATGTCGACCAACTCACCCCAGAGTTGTTCTGGAAGAACAGCGACCCCGAACCGCTGGCGGGCGTTGAGAAGGTGAACGTCTTACCCACAGGCGTGCAAGTCTCCTTGCAATCTGGATCCTTAACAATCACTCTGGGGTCGGGAACGGAGTTCGCAAACAAACCAGCGGCGCACGACAAGACAAACACAAGCACCAGCAACAAACGGCAAGCTTTCATGGGACCTCCGATGGCCGGGAAGTACTTAAGTTGAGGACTTCTCACTCCGAAACAGTCGTCAGCAGGGGATTCTGACGTCCTGCAAGTATCTACCCTGTTGCAACAATGTCAAGGGAAAGTAGCAAAAAGCCAACTACTCTGGCTGAGGATTCTGCCGCTGTGAATAGACTTGCATGCTTTGGAAGAAGACTCTCCAATTCCTGCAAAGTATTGCATTTCACTCTGGCGCATTCCGCAGAGACTTTTCACTCCAGCCACTTGAATTGCGTGCTTCCATCTATTGAAGTTAGGATTCTTGTTTCCGGAGGTCCGATTGGTGCCCGTCCGGAACCTGTTGCTCTCGGTCTGGAATGTGCCCACACGAATCAGAATTCAGCGCGCGCGCCAGCTTTTCGTGACACTTCTGCTGATCATTGCATCGCAGGCGATGGCGCCAGTTCTCCCGCGTGAGGCTAAGTCGTTGTTGGACGACGGGCGCGCCTCGCTGCAGCGGAGCGATTTCGCAACTGCAATTCGATATCTGGAACAGGCCCGCCGCATTGCTCCCGAAAGCGCCGAG
>JBLNFC010000622.1:0-9794 GCA_050263355.1 Acidobacteriota bacterium | reverse complement strand
ATCGCCGCTCCACGCTTTGAGATTGTCCTCAAAAATTTGGCCGGTTACTTTTCCCATGACTGAATCCCACGATGCACGATAACCGTCGCCGTAGCCGACGATGAGGTCAGGCGCATTATCGACGTAGGGGCCGGCATAGACGGCGTCACAGTCAAAGACGCCCGTGATACCAATGCGTCCGGAAGCTGGATCCGCCAGGCCGTTGAGCTTGCTTCGTAATTCTTCTTTCAACGCTTCCGCTTCGGCGCCCTCAGCGACGATTCCCTCCCTCTCGCGTCCCTTGAGGTTGAGATAGAGACCGTTGAGGCCCATGGTGTAGGCGCGTGTACGCGACCAATCAACATCTTCGAACCAGTCGCCGCTTTCGGCTTTGTTGTCTTTGAGCGCGAGATAGCCGTTTTGATGCAGCCATGCGTTCAGGTTGACGCAGCGCGCAAACGACTTGAAGCCGTGATCGGAGACGACGAGTAACAAAGTCTCTTGATCAATCTGCTCCATCACTCGCCCAATCAGCGCATCCATACGAGTGTAGAGCTGCTCAATTACCTTAGGTCGTCGGTCTTTTGGAACTTCACGGGCGGCGGGGTGGTCCTCGTCCAGGTACCGCCAAAACATGTGCTGAACACGGTCTGTGGTGTCGAAAACGCAGGCGCAGAGACCTTGCTGCGTTTTTTCCAGGGCGTCGAACAGCATTCGCTCGCGGTCTTCGTGATTGGAGTAGCATTGCGCCAAAAACGCGTCGTCATCGAGAACATCTTCATTCAGCGCCCAGGTATCTTCAGCAAGGCCCAGGGTGGCATACGGACCGAAGAGCTTGGATAGGTAGATGGAGTAGGTCACCGGGTGCGAGATGGGCAAATCCGGTTTTCCCGGATCGATATTGACGGGCGTGACATACACCTCAACTTCGGGCGACAGCTCCTTTAGATAAAAACGACAGATTCCCCGCGCGCCGAATCCTAATTCGGCCTTGAACTTCACAGGAATCCATTCCGAATACTCTCCTACTTTGATCGTGAAATGTTCGGACCCGACGCTGAGGCGTGCTTGCTTCTTTTCGGTGTCTGGATAGATCTCGAACGGAACTCGCAATTCACGTCCGGAACCATCTTGGAGGGGATCCTCTGGGCCGGGGATGTAGGACTGCCATCCAGATCGTCTCGGTTCAATCGGAACCCGCACTCCCCCTTCACGAAACTTGTCGGAACTGGTTCGAGTGGTGCATAGGCAGAACGTCCCCTGACTGCCTTTGAGATCGGGGACACACATGCCCGACAGCAACACGCCCGGGAATTTCTCGGGTGGGAAGGTGACAGGCACCCGGATCACTGAACAGAAGATTCCCGCTTTCCCCAACCAGTGCCAAAACGGCGTGCCGTGACGCATGCCTTTGATTCGAGGCTTTCCCAGTGGAAGAGTGTACTTCCCGATCTTTATTGATCGCTTGGGACCGCGAATCTCGGCTGACGAAAGGAATGGGAGGTAATTGTTCAGATCACGCGCTAGAAAGTCGTAGATATTGTGCTTTCCCGGGTTCACTCCAGTCATGAATGTGGACCACGCGACCGGAGAAATCGCAGGAAAGGTCGTACGCAGCTTCTGGAAGGTTCCTTGTTCGCGAAGCTTAGCGAGATTGGGGAGCATTCCCTGGTTGATGAAGCGCTGCGCCAGTTCCGGATCCATGCCGTCAAAACCCAGGATCACAGCGCGTTTGATCTGCGCCTTGCCATAGGCCTTGCGACGGCGTACGAGCCGTACCAGATGCCGGAAGGGCCAGGTGAAAAATGCATAAAGCGAGTACAGGAAGGCGACAAACAACGTCCAGAAAGACGAGAGAACTGCAAAGCCCGCCCCAGGTCCGGCATAAGCTTCGCTGCGCGAAGGCAACAAGAGAACAACGCCGATAATCGCGATGGCGGCGGGAAGCGCGCGCATCAACTTGCGTCTGATCATGTTACTTGGCCCAAACACACTAGATCTCGATTCGCAATACAGTCTTGAAAAAGAAGCCAGCCGCCAGCGAAAGTACAAAGAAAAGCCAGATCCAATTCCATTCCATCCAGGCAAAATGAATTGTGCGGTCAGGATAAGTTACGGTAATGGACTGGATGCGGCTATTCTCCGGCACCGCAGGCTCCCCGGAAACGAAGAATCGTTCCCACAAACGCCCGCGAAGCCGAATCAAGGAAAGCCGCGCTAACTGCGATGATACTACGACTCGCTTAGGAACAATCTGCTCGCCATCTTCCACTTTGAGATCGTAATGGCCATCCTGCTGGGCAGAGAGTCGCCAGACCACCTCGTTGTCAGCGGGCACGTGCACAGGAGGTGCGGTCGTGACGATCTGTGGTGGCAACTGCAGCGAGAGGCTATCTATGGCATCTGGACTCGCGCTTCGTACTTTCACAAGAAATGCCTCGCCCGATTTCAGCGGCATAGATCCTAAATATCGGTCAAGCTGTACGATCAACAAAGTTAAAGGAACGATGACAAGCAACAGCGGCTTGAATGCCAACTGAAGATAACGGCCAGTCCCCTTGACGATGCGCCCGTACGAACTCAGCACTACCGGCAACTGATCTTGAAAGAGCCGCACCGCGAGCAAGTGGGCTTTGAGTTGATCCTTGGCCACCCGGATTGCTTTTTGATCGGACGTGTACCGAAACGCAACGACCATCAAAAGCCCAATTACGAGAGAGATCAAGAGCACCAGCATCAAAGGCAGGTCGCTTCGAAAAAGGCTGCTTGCGAAGCTTGGCACAACCAAACCGGATGAAATCATTTCAGGTGAGCTGTGTTCGTCTACTCGATATACCCGAGACCCTGCAGCCGCTTGCGTACAAGCTCTTTTGAAGTGGAGTCGCCCGCTCCAGGAGGGATAATCTTGTTCACTTCTTTCTCCAACACACGCACGACGAATTCATCGACGGACTCGTAGCCACCGGCTTCGGCGCACTGCTTCAATTTATCCAACAACTCGTCGTCAATCTTGACTTTGTACGACCCGAACATGCATCCCCTCCGCCGGCATAGGCTGAGTCAACGCGCTGGCTCGGCCAGGCACGAAAACAGATTGCCCCATCATATCCTTTGTTTTTGGAATTCCAAATTCCGCCAGAATGGTCGGCGCAATGTCGGTCAGGGCCGGATCGGACATGAGAATTCTCCGGTTGCTCAGGAGAACGCCGGGCACCAGTGTGTAATCCATGCAGTGATCGCCGCTCCAGGGATTTGTGTTGTTCTCCAGAACGTCTTCCGTAAATGCGCCTAGAATTGTCTTCCAACCCGCGCGATATTCTCGATTGTAGCCAACCAGGAGATCAGGGCCGGCGTTCGCGTAAGCGCCCTGATACACCTCTTTCGCGACATCAACACGTGTGATGACGGGGAGATTTGACTGAGGATCTCGCACGGCGAGCAACTTCTGTTTGATATCTCTGATCAGACCGTCTGCTTCCGATCCGGCATGAACAATGCCTTGTCGTTCGCGTCCCAGCAGATTGAGGTAGAGGCCGTTTAGACCGATGCCGTAGGCGCGAGTCTGGCTCCAGTCCACCCCGGCCAGTGCGTCGCTTGAATTCGCGCCGGCCTCAGCCTTCAGCTTGATGTAGCCATTGTTGAGCAGCCAGGTATTCAGATTGAACGATCGGTAATATGGCGCAATGCCGTGGTCGGACAGCACTAATAACGTTGTGTGCTCGTCGAGCTTGGGCAGCACTTCTCCGAGCACCTGGTCCATCTGCTCGTAAAACTCGGCAATGGCCGAGCCATTTTGTGAAGCGGCGGTGGCGTCATACTCGGGATGTTTGGGATCCATGAGCCGCCACATCATGTGCGAGTTCAGATCCAGGCTCGAAAAATAAAAGAAGAACACGCCTTTGTGAAACTTGGGAAACTCGGCGTCGAAAATGCGCCGATGCTCGGCCAACACTGTACGCGCCTGCTGCAGGTATTCTTTGTCGTCCAGCACTGCATCGGAGAGAGCTTTCGTGTCCTCCGCGATGCCTTGGGTGTAAAACTCTCCGGACTCTTCGCTTAATAGTCTGGAGTAACTGGACGGCGTAGAGATAGGCAACGCTGGATCGGAGGGATCAATGTTGATGGGCGAAACGTAGAGCTGAAACCTCGGGTGCGCCTGTTTCAAATAGAAGCGGCACATCCCGCGCACATCCACGAGCAGTGGAATGAGTTGAAACTGGACTGGCTTCCAGTCGCTCCACTCCCCTTCCCGTAGAACGAATTCCTGATCCTGAAGCGCAACTTTGGCCACGGACTCGGAAGGGTCGACGGCAACTTCAAAGCGTTCCGTTGCTGCTGGAGCATTCTTTCGAAACGTGTTGTCGGGACCGATCAGATCGGCCACAACCTTGGAGTTGTCCACCTGCACGGGAATGATGCGGCCGCCTTCGACTACGCCCGAAGCGGTGGTCGGATCATCGGTATAGAAGGAAAACGTCCCATAGGTTCCTCGCAAGTCGGGAGTGCCCATCCCAGAAAGTGTTTTTCCCTTGGCTGGAACGGGCGGGAAATTCGCCGGAATTCTGAAAACGCTATTCGGAACGTTATGTTCATCCAGAAGTTCCCAAAAAGCTTTCCCTTTCCGCAGTTGCTCCACCCTGCCGCTGCCGATCGGAATCACCCACTTGCCTAAATGAATCGCATGCTTTGGTGCTTCCACCCTGGATGTAGAGAAATAGAGCTCCATGGTTTTCGGATCGCGATGGATGAAATCGAAGATCTCATGCCCGCCCGCGTTCATGCCCGTGATCAAGTTCGACCAGGCAACTGGACTTTGCGGAGGAATACTGGTCGTGAGTTGGCGGAAAGACCCCTGCTCCGCGAGCTGGGCAAAGTTGGGCATCTTGCCTTCGCGCATAAATTGCCGCAGCAGCTGCGGATCCATTCCATCGATGCCGAGAATGATCAGCTTTTGTTGGCCCCGGCGAGCATCCTGATCACGATGACAAGAGAGTAAAAACAGAAGGCTAACCAGCAGCAGGGCGCAAGTGAAAATCCAACGCGCGTTCTTCAGGCTTGCTCACCTCATTGACGCCTCGTACTCAGGCGTTCGTCAGCTTTAGCAATATGCTTGCACTATACTCAACAAAATGGCCTTAGGACCAATGATCTCGATGCCTTTTCGAGTGTTCTTTGTGTTCCCCTGTTTGAGGGTTCTAGCGATAACCTGTGCTCTCGCAGCAATTTTTGCCGGACCATTGCACGCAGCCGACCGGTCCAATATCGTGCTGGTCACCTTGGAGTCTGTTCGTGCAGACCGCGTGGGTGTCCTCGGATCAAAGCATCTCACGCCGATTCTAGACGCACTGGCTAAACAAAGTATCGTATTTGAAAACGCGTACTCTCAGGCACCCACCACACTAGCTTCCCACGCCACGATCCTCACTGGTGTTTACCCCCAAACACATGGCGCGAGCGAGCCAGGTGGTTCGCTGGCAGCATCGATTCCATATGTTCCCGACTTGCTCCGGGCCAAAGGATATCGTACGGCAGCAATTGTGGGCTCCATCCTGCTCGACCCCCGAAATGGGTACGCCCCCGGATTCGATCGTGGGTTTGGCGCTTACGACACGGGCTTCGGGCGATGCCAGGCGACGGGAACAAACCGCGTAGCTTTCGACCGCAGCGCATCGCAGGTGATCGCACGTGCCGAGATGTGGCTGGCACGCAATGGAAAAGAACCATTCTTCCTGTGGGTTCACCTTAAGGATGCCAACTCTCGTTCGGGATCTGCTTACGATCGCGCTGTCACCGCCGACGATGCAGCTATAGGTAAGTTAGTTTCAGCGTTACGGGCAAAGAAGCTTTACGAGAACTCGGTAATAGTCGTCGCGTCGGATCACGGCGAAAGCCTCGGCGCTCACGGTGAAGATACACACGGTATCTTTCTCTACGATGAGACCATACACGTTCCGCTGCTCGTGAAACTGGCTCAGAACCAGCTGGCCGGAAAACGAGTTAAGGGACGCGTGCGGTTAGTGGACGTCGCGCCCACACTACTAGAAGCAGCCGGCCTTCCGGTTCCCTCCCAAATGCAAGGTCAGTCCTTGATCCGCGTAGCAAAGCTGACTGCAGATACTGACCAGGCTGCGTACGCGCGCAGCGACTTTCCGAAGCAGGCTTTTGGCTGGAGCCCTTTGGAATCCTGGCGGTCGGGCAAATATCTCTATATTCGCGCCCCCAAGCCCGAACTTTACGACCTTTCTGCGGACCCGAAAGCTGCCAACAACCTTGCCCAGAGCTCGAGGGCTATCACCGAAACGATGGCCTCACAATTAGCCGCCTTCGACACCCATTTCGGAGGTACTAAGTCGAGCGGAAATGGCCTTAGTTCCAGCGAAATGGAGAAGCTCGCTTCACTGGGTTATGTCGGCCTGCAAAAGACACCTGCGGCTCAGGCGGCGGTCTCAGGGATAGATCCGAAAGATACCATTGGGACAGCGAACGAGATCCTGGCGGCCATGTCGATCCTGCAACAGGGTCTGTCGCAAAAAGCTATCCCGGTCTTGCGGCAAGTCGCGGCAAAGGACCCGGACGCATATCTTCCACACTACGGCCTTGGTGTCGCGCTCGCTGAGCAAAAGAGCTACAAGGAAGCCATTGAGCATCTGCATAAGGCCATCGAACTCCGGCCCGATTCTGGTTTGGCTCAGTATCAGATGGGAATTTGTCTGTTGAGAACTGGGGATTTCAAGACGTCTGCTGTGCATCTTGAAATCGCGACTGGTCGGCTGCCATCGTTTGCGGCAGTGCATGCGGCATTGGCAGAAGCTTACGAACAGTTAGGGCGAAAAGAAGAAGCGAATCGGGAACGGGCCAAAGCGTCTCAGGCGGGTCCGAGCTGACGTCCATCTTCGTTTTGGGTTCGGTGTTTCTCGACACGGTTTTCTTTCAACAAAGCGGCCTTGCTGTACGTTGCACTCGAACCGGTCACGAGCAGAAAGCCTAGGCCTATATTTTGGCCCATGGTTGGTACATCATTTCCTTCGAAGCAGCGTGCGATTGCGACTTAGTCTAACGGTGTCCCGTCGACGCTCTCGCTGTTGTTGCTGATCTCCACGATCTCCTGGGGCGATCCGTAGCCAAGGTCATGAGCACAGTTCGATACAGCGTACGGTCGCAACTCACTTCCATTGCGCACAAGCGGCGGCTTACCGCAGGAACAGTAAAGCTTGTAGACTGCGTGCTCGATATGGGAGACCAGGTACGAACCGTTGCGATAAGGACTGGAGCCCACCAAATATCGCGTGCGGCACTGCGGGCACTCGAGGCAATGTCGAATACGGCGGCCCATAAGTGCGAGTCAAGATAGACCAATTCTTCGCGACAGGCTGGACATCCGCGGACCCAGTTTTCGAAACGGATCAGACTCCTTTACCAGCGTCTGCAGCAGCCGAGCCTTTATCCAGCAGAGTCCGGAAACGTCCACCCCCGCACGGAGCATCGACTATCATGAACCTCTGATGATGAGGTTGGATCGGCAGGTGTGCTCACGGGCGCGACTCACGCGGGACGCGCGTTTTGATGGAAAGTTCTTCATTGGCGTGCTCAGCACTGGCGTTTATTGTCGCCCCATCTGTCCCGCGCGAACGGCGAAAGAAGAAAACGTACGCTATTTCCCGACCGCCGCAGCCGCAGCCGAGGCAGGGTTCCGCCCGTGCCTGCGTTGCCGTCCAGAGTGTTCCCCCGGTACGCCGGCGTGGATGGGCACTCCGGCAACAGTCTCGCGCGCTTTGCGGCTGATTCATGAGAGTGGTCTGGAAGAAGGCGTGGACTCTCTCGCTGGACGTCTCGGCGTAAGCGCCCGGCATCTTCGAAGACTCTTCTTACAACACCTGGGTGCCTCGCCAAGTGCAGTGGCGCGGACGCGTCGTATGCAATTCGCGAAGAAGCTGATCGACGAAACGAAATTGCCCATGAGCCAGATTGCTCTGGCCTCCGGCTTCGGCTGCGTTCGACGATTCAATGCAGATATTCGCAAGTCGTATCACCGAACACCCACCCAAATTCGTCGCATTGCGAAACACGCAGCGCCGCAGCCGGACAACGACTATCGATTCCGGCTTCGTTTCCGTCCGCCTTACAATTGGCCGGAAATGTTAGCCTTTGTCGGCGCGCGGGCGACACCTGGTGTGGAGGTGGTGGATTTCGGCTGCTACCGCCGCTCTATTTCCTGGAATCGTCTACACGGGTATTTTGAGGCATCGTTTGACGGCCCCAATAACTCTCTATCGGTACGCGTGCAGTTTGCTGATCCGTGTGCGCTTTTCTTCATCGTAGAGCGAATACGCGCGATGTTTGATCTGAATGCGGACTGGACTAGCATTATTCAGAGCCTGAGAGGCGATCCCAATTTAGGTGAGCAGCTCAAGCGCATCCCCGGGCTTCGCGTCCCCGGCTGTTGGGATGGCTTCGAGCTTGCGGTCAGGGCAATTCTGGGGCAACAAATCACGGTCAAGGGAGCCACGTCACTTGCAGGTCGACTGGTCAAAGCCCTCGGTCAGCCATTCTCGGGACCCGCGGGCCTTACGCATCTCTTCCCCACACCAGAGACTCTGGCCGAGGCTGATCTCTCCAGCGTGGGTCTTACCAAAGCGCGAGCCGAGACGCTGCGATTGCTGGCGCGTGCAGTTTGTGACGGCAAGATCAGGTTTTCCGGCAATTCGGGCAGTGACAATCTCTTGAAGCGGTTAAAAGAGATTCCCGGGATAGGGGAATGGACCGCGCAGTACGTGGCCATGAGAGCTCTCGGCGAATCCGACGCATTCCCGGCGAGTGATCTCGCACTGCTTCGCACCATGAACATGAACAGCCCGCGCGAGCTCGAGCGGGTTTCGGAGGCATGGAGGCCATGGCGAGCCTATGCAGCCATGTATCTCTGGAGCATATTCAGGCAGAAACGAACGGTCGACCGGGTTTTTGCCCGCAACACAAAATTGAATGCGCCTGGCAATGACGTTCGGCCGGCATTTATGGATTGAGTTTCGCGTGGTTATACAAAAACCGTTTCACTCTGTGGTCGTGATCTTCGTCGCTCGTTCAAACTTCCCTGCTTCGCGTCGGGCGAGCGCCGCCAAAGCTAACGTGATCATCTGAACGGGTAGTATTTCGAGGATCGGGCGTGCAGCAGTCGAGTGTTTCGGTAGACGGAAGGCCCTAACTGAAGTTTCTTCACCAACCATTTCAGCACGCGCGCCTTGCTGTCCGACGTGTTCGACAAGCCGAGCATTCAAGTCTCTGGTTTTTTCGTCTCCTGCGAAAACCAGCACGAAGGTCTTCTCGTCCAACATCTCAAACGGACCATGACGAAATGCTGCACTGCTCATACCCTCGGCATGGAAGTGATCCGATTCCTTAATGATCAGTCCGCCGGTGCCTACAGCGGCCAAGGAGGCGCCTCGCCCCACGATGAAAAGGTGCCGTATATCCTTCAGAACCTCAAGCAGCAGAGATACGTGTTCCTTCCAGTGTTGTAAATAAGCTGCTACCGCCGAGGGTACCTGCTGGAATTCATCACGCGCAGGTTCTGGGTCACGCTGACATAAGACATTTGCGAGCCATTGCAGGGCAAGCAGAGTGCAAACGTACGTCTTGCAGGAAACCGAAAACTCCCGCCCGGCACGGGTCAAGATAACTGCCGCTGATTTCAATGCAAGGGGACTCGTTTCGGTGTTGGTGATCGCGATGATCGGATTGGCTTCGCAGTTGATCTCCAATAGACGAATTACTTCAGCACTCTGGCCGGATTGTGAGACGACAATGATCAGCGTGGTGGG
>JBLNFC010000621.1:0-6855 GCA_050263355.1 Acidobacteriota bacterium | reverse complement strand
GAGGTGAGTAATATGCGCGCGCTAATTCCTTTGGGATGTGGTTGCATGGTGCCTCTGGAGCAAATGCTAGGAGGGAATCACTATCTCGGCGGTGATATGGCATGGGAAATACAAAAGTATTACAGATGCGGAGTTACTCAAGTTGCAGGGTGTTCTGTCCAGGAAAGTGCAGTTACGTGAGGACTTTTCGCAACTCACGACGAAGAATCTTTCCCGAAGCGGTACGAGGTACAGCGTCGACGAAGCGAATTTCTCGTGGCTGCTTATAGTGAGTGAGGCGGTCGGCGACGAAGGCGCGAAGGGCTTCGTCCAGAGCCGTCGATGGCGGATTGCCATCCCGAAGAACTACGAAGGCGCAGGGAATCTCACCGGCTGCGGCGTCGGGACGAGCCACCACTCCGCAGTCACGTACCGCAGGGTGCTCCAGTAACACAGCCTCGACTTCCGCAGGTGCGACGGGAAACCCTTTGTACTTGATCATTTCTTTGCGACGGTCGAGCACGTAGTAGAAGTCATTCTGGTCGCGACTTACGACGTCACCTGACCAGTACCAGCCATCCCGCATCACAGCCGCGGTTGCCTGCGGCTCCTTCCAGTATCCGAGCATGAACTGGGGGCCACGCATCACGAGTTCGCCACGTTCTCCGGGAGCCACCTCGTGATCGTTGTCATCGAGCACGCGGCAGTCGGTCTGAGCCACCGGCTGCCCAATAGATTCCGGGTTGTAGAGATCAGGCTCGAGGAAGCCGATGTGGGTTACGGGAGAGGCTTCGGTCATCCCGTAGCCTTGTGTGACCAGGATGTTGGTGAGCGCCGTAAAGCGGCGCGGCAACTCGGGAGCAAGGGGAGCAGCGCCGGATTTCACCCAGCGTACACAGTGGTCGGCTGGGAACTGGCCCGCCTCGGCGGCTTGGGCTAAGGCGTTCAGCGCGGGAGGCACTACGAGTATGGCCGTGACGCGCTCGCTTGTGAGTAACGCGAAGAGCTGTGGCACGTTAAACCGGGGCATCAGGACGAGCGTGCCGCCAGCCGTGAGGACCGGGTTAAGACCCACGTTAAGGCCGTAGATGTGGTAGAGCGGCAGGAAACACAGCAGCGCGTCGTTCTGCCTGATTTCGGCGCCATGGGGACCCAAGAGCTGAAAGACATTTGCTACGAGATTGAAATGCGAGAGCATCACCCCTTTGGGAAGACCCGTGGTACCGCTGGAGTAGGGAAGCGCGGCAAGAACTTCGTTGGGAGAAGCAGGCGAAGGAAACGCATGGCGGGCGACGGGGCGCAACAGCAGATCGAAAGCATCGGTGCCGGTATGAGGGTTGCGAGTGGTGTACACGCGACGAAGATTCGATAAACCGGAGAGATCTACACCTGTGATGAAAGGAGCATCGGTGATCAGAAAGACGGCGCCTGAATTTTCCAGTTGAAACCGCACCTCGCGCTCGCGATAGGTCGGATTCAGCAACGTGGGCACAGCGCCAGCGAGAGTGATGGCGTGATAGGCGGCACAGAATTCCCAGGAGTTCGCCAGGAATATTGCTACCAGCTCTCCCGGCTTGAGCCCGGCCGCGATGAGGCCATGCGCCAGGGATTCGATCAAGTCACCATATTGGGCATAGGAGAGACGCCGACCGCAGGAAGAGTCGACAATAGCCGTCTTTTCCGGAAAGCGCCGGCAGGAATCGAGGACGATGCGGTGAACGAACCGGTTTGCCGGGTCAGCGTAGAGGCGGGTGCGCATCATGGCGGGAGCGATTGTAGCGAAAACCGGCTTGTAATGATGTGATCAAGCAATCTTTTTGCGACAGCCCACCCCAGCAAGATCTAGCTGGCCAGCCGCCGCAGGAATTCCCGCTCATCCATCCGGTACTTGAAAGCCTTGTGGCCGTCGATGAAAACGACGGGGACTTCGTCGGTGAACTGGCGGCGTAGCTCGTCGTCGGTATCGACATCGACCTCGCGCCATTGGAAGCCGCCACGGCGTTCCAACTTCTTTAGTGTTTCTTTAACGATCTCGCACAAATGGCAGCCCTTCCGGGAATAAACCACCACTTCGCGGGACAGAGTCATGCGGCGCAGTTTAGCAGTTCTGCATATGGGTTGCTATCCAGAATACAAAGCTTTACAGACGGCTACTGCTGAACGCCGAAGTCGAGTTCCAATACGAGGATGTCAGTCTGCTGCTAATCTGCTAAACAATCCAAAACTGGATACATCCCCACATGAGAACGTTGCTAGTCGGTCTGCTGTTATGCAGTTCCCTGGCAGTTGCGCAGGAGGCGCCAGAAAAAGGTGGCCATGAAGTGCAAGTATGGCTTGGTGGCGGGCACTCAGTCTCGGGCGGCACCAAAAACACTGGCGTCTTCAATGCCGGCCTGCGCTATGGCTGGGTGCTGACCGCGCCGCATGGGCCCGGCTTCCTGAAGGGGAACTTCGAGTATGCGGTGGATGCCGTGCCGCTATTTTTGGTCTTCCAACCCGCCAATACCGCTTATGGGCTCGGGATCAACCCGCTGGGATTGAAATGGAACTTCGTCCCGCACGGCAGCATCGTGCCGTATTTTGAAATAGGAGGCGGAACGCTGTTCACCACGCATGACGTACCCACGGGCACTGGCGCAACAAACTTTACAACTACAGCGGCGCTCGGCTTCCACCATATAGGCCAGAAGATCGCCTGGAGCCTGGATGCGCGGTACATGCATATATCGAATGCGGGGCTGGCGACGCCGAATCCCGGGATCAATACGTTTCAGGTGAGGCTTGGGCTGGGGAAGTTTGGGAAATAGAAACTGCTGCAGAGCCTCAGCCCTCGGCCGTAGTTGGATCGAACATCCTTTTCACTTCCGAAATGCGGTTGGCCGGGAAGCCACCTTGCTTAGCGTGATCGCGAATCAGTTGCTCATTGGGGGCGATGTAGACGCAGTAGAGCTTATCGTCGGTGACGTAGGTTTCGATCCACTGAATTTCCGGACCGAGGTTGCGCACGACACTGCAGGACTTCTGGGCGACGGCCTGGAGTTCGTTGGGGTTGAGTTTGCCAGCACCGGGAAGTTCGCGCTCGATCAGGTATTTCGGCATAAAAAGGCTCCTGGGGATTAAGGGAACTTAAGATCAACGATTTGCGCCCATTTTGTCAAGCGTGGCAGGCTACACCAGGGTAGCCGGGAAAGATACTTGTCCACCGTGATCTTTGAAGGCCGATGGCAAAGGACCCCAGAACACAAAGCGGAAGAACGCAAAGAACGCGCTACGGCAAGGCGCAAGGCGACTATCAACATGAGGACCGCAGCAAAGGAGGGGCCAAAGGGCGCCAGGGGCCCTAAACGGCATCTAGCTCGTCTCCCCTGCCTTTTGGCTGAGAGTTTCTGGCTACCGGGTTGCTGTAGTTGTCGGTGGCGGCGATCCCGCATCGCTGAAGGAAAACGCGATGGAGACGTTCGAGTATTCCTTGCCTGAGATCTCGACGTAGGGATATACGAAGTAGTTCAGCGGCGGTCCAGCCTGTCTGGGCTGTAAGGTGATATCACGGCCCGCGGGCGTTTTAATGAGAGGACATTGTGGTGAAGCGCGACCGAAGATGCGCGGGAGAGAACTCATACGATATTTAATCTGCCTTCTCGCGGCGACGATGTCAAGGCAACGGCTGTAGCAGATCGTGTCTTTAACAAGGTTGTTGTGCACGCACGCGCAACGTTAGCATTGGGTGTCATACCACGACAGAAAATTGCGGAAGGCCGCTCCGCGATGACTGTACAACGCCTTTTCTTCGGGACTTAACTGGGCGAATGTTTTTCCGATTGGCGGGAAGTAAAAAAGGGGATCGTAACCGAATCCGCCCGTGCCCACTAGATGGTCGAGGATGATGCCTTCGGCCGAGCCATCGAACGTGCCTAGAGTTTTCCCATCGCAGGCGGCCGCGATGACGCAGACGAATCGGCCGGTCCTTTGCTCCCGCGAAAGTTCTTTCAGTTCACGAAGCACTCGCGCATTGTTCTCGTCATCATCGGTGTTGGCTTCCGCGCGATGAGGCTCGGCGGCAGCATATCTGGCCGAATGAACACCCGGCGCGCCGTTTAAGGCATCGACTTCCAGTCCGGAATCATCTGCCAGTACCAGTTCGCCGGGAGCAAGCAGACTGTAGTACTCGGCCTTCTTGCGAGCATTCTGCTCGAAGGTGACGCCATCTTCGATAGCGGGGGGGATGGAGGAGAATCCGGGGACGCCACGTACTTCGACGCCGTGCGACTTGGCTGCGCCAGCAAAGTCCCGCAGCTTGCCCTGATTGGAGGTGGCGATCAGGATGTGCTTCATTGTTGGTCCACAGTAACGGGGTCGCGGGTACGATGCAGTCGGAAGCTTCGTCTTTCCGTCCATAGAAGCAGGAGCGCAAGCGCGAGAGCGATGGCCGTGATTGCGGCTCCTAAGCTTCGGTCCCATGTGCGGCTCAGAACAATCCTGATGTCATCTTTGCCCGCGGAGAGAGGAATGATCATCTGGCCACTCTCTTCGGTGGTCTGAGTAGCGACGACATGTCCATTTACAAGAACGTTCCATGCGGGAAAGTTGAATAGACGAAGCACGAGAGTTCCTGGACCGCTAACTGCGACAGTAAACTCCTTCCATTCCGGTTTCCAAAGTTTTTCCTGGACATGCATTTTGCCGGAGCCATGCCAGGCCACGCGTGGCGCGTCCTGCTTGATCTCATAGGGATCGGCGCCCGCAGGAACGTACTCATCGGTACCCTCGTATCCACGCCCATGGACGAAGTCGTCATGGATCTCGGCGATGTCTTCTGCCGTCTCCCACCAAGGAGGCTGGATACGGTGCCAGACCAGCAGCAAAACGGCTGCAAGACCAAAGACAATGACCAGACGACTGACGATGCGGCGTGTGCCCATGGCAATAAACATGGCCACCGCAACGTTGAAGCAGAGCATCCATCGCCAGGGCAGCTGAATGAAGCGCAGTTTCGGGAGGTGCTCCCAAAAGAAAAGAGTGAAAGGGCACATGAGCAGCATGATGCCGACGGACCAGGCAGCTAGAGCCCACCAGAGTTGGGGAAGATGTTTTCGAAACTTGCGTGCCAGAAATGCCGCTGCCACCAGCACGAGCATTTCAGCGGTAGCGACGGTTGAGACGAGGTAGTTGAAACGATTGTGGTCGGGATCGTTCAGGATGGTGAATAGAAAATTATCTTGCGGACGGACGCCAGGCGAGAGTACCTGCGCGATGTTGACCCACTTCTCTTCGTAGGCGGCTGGCACCAGATAAAAGGCGGCTAATGCAGCTCCGAGAAGAACGGCGGCAAGCCCGTATCCGAGGAGGCGCGGAGAACGATTGAAGAGGGCAACGACTACGACGAGCAGCGCAAGCGAGTAGTTGACCATCACGGCCGATGGTGCGTTGGTGAGCCAGGCGGCGGCTATCACCAGGGCGAGCGGCAGAATGATTTTTCGGCCTTCCTCGCGTGCATGAAGGATGAGGAGCAAGAGCAATGGCAGCAGCCATGCGGCCAAGAGTTCTGCATATGCGCTACGCCAGTAGACGACCACCCAATGATAGGGATTGGCTGCATAGAAAGCGGCAGCAAAGATGGCGTGGCGACGGGATAGAAAACGGCGGGCAAGCAGAAACATGGAGAAGCCGGCGGCGGTAAGTGCAATCCAGATGAACGTGCCGGGTACCATTACCCACGGCAACACAGCTCCGAGCAGCGCGCCCAGCCCCCACGATGCCGGAGGGTAGAAGAGGAATCTGGCTTCACCGAAGCCATAGTGTGCTTCCGCGGCCCAGCGGGGATAGAGGATGCCTTGTTTCCATTGGCCGAGAACTTCCATCCATGAGTTCAGGTGGAATTCGAAGTCGTGTCCGGAAGGATTGCCAAGAAAGAAGATGGGAACAATGACGAGCAATGCTGCGGTGGCAATTAGCAGCGCGGGCATTGGGAAGAGGGGTGCCAGAGCAGGCGCGGCGCTGGAACTCGGAGTACGAGTTGTAGGGCCTGAGGTCAAAGTGGTAGATCGAAGTTTGTTTCCCGAATCAGAATAGAGCAAGAGAGGTGTTCGATGCTCGAGGAACTGACCGGATATACTTTGAGAGAGTGAGGCCAAGGGCTCAGAGCGGAGTATTTGCAGTGAACTGGCTGCTGGCGTGGCTGGTTTTGTCAGCTGCCGGCCTGGCGCAAACGACGCCAGCCGCCGTGGTTTTTCCTCCGCTGGAACAATGGAGAAAAAGCATCATTTCAGGCGACGAACTTCTTTTCCGCAGTTTCTACAGTTGGAAACCCGAAGCAGTTATCCAGAATCCCGCAGGAAAAACCGACTCCCGTGATGAGATTGCATTCTGGAACAATCTGAAGGTGCGTGATCTTAAGCTGCAGGTGGTTGAGTCGCAAACGCCCAAACCCGGCATGCAGGAAGTTGTTGTGCAAGCGGAAATCAAAAGCAACATCAAGGGAGCGGATGAGCCGCTGTATCTGCTGGAGGGGCAACTCTGGGTGCAACAGGGGGATGTCTGGCGAATGGTTGTGGTGAAACGCGGAGCAGTTACGCAGCTGCAGCAGCCTCTCACGAAAAGAGATATCTATCCAGCGGGTGTGGATGCGCACACAGAGATCAAAGAGGCAATCGCAAGCGCTGGCAGGGAACATAAGAACGTCCTTCTCATCTTCGGCGCGAACTGGTGCTATGACTGCCATGTGCTGGACCTTGCTCTGCGGCGTCCGGATCTGGCGCGGCTTTTAAGCTCTGGTTATGAAGTGGTACACGTTGACGTAGGCGAAGGAGACAAGAATCAGGACTTGATGAAGATGTACAACGTGCCGATGGCGAAAGGGATTCCCGGCATCGCTGTACT
>JBLNFC010000620.1:0-10224 GCA_050263355.1 Acidobacteriota bacterium | reverse complement strand
AACCAAACGCAGCCGGAGCCCGTGCTCTCCAGCAACGACCCTAGCTTCTGTGCCCCAAAGCTATGCGTGAATTGGATACCTGCACTCGCGGTCGCATCTTCAAATCGAATCGAACTCGTTGGTACACTTTGCCCCTCCGATGTCAATGCGGCGGAGATCACAAGCAAACTCAGAAACCGTAAATACATTCAGTGACCTCCTGCCGCAAGACGGCTGCTGGTCGTCATGTCAGCCGGAAGCGTGGACCGTAGCAAAACTTGAGGCACCGCATTCTCGGGCGCCGTCTCCGGACCAGCATGGCATCCCACGCACACTTTTTGTTCGCCGCGGCGTAGCCAAAACCACCCTGCTTCTTTCTTTATCGTTCTTCCCTGCATGTCCAATAACTCAATTTTGAGAGGCTGGTCCGCCGGTGTTCGAAGGTAAAAAGAGCCGTCCTTTTCTACCGGCGCCTCACCTAGGGCTTTCTCGGCACCCGAGATTCCTCGCGCGTAGAGACGCACCGATGCGATATGGCGGGTCCCTATGGCGGACTTCGAGGTGTACGCGTTAAGGCACAGCAGGTTTGCATAATCCCAATCGTGCAACCCTGACGGGTGTCGATTTGGAAGCGGGCGCTCCGAAATCAATGTGGGTTGAACGACGCTCGTCTCACGGCCTGTGATCAGGGCGCGACGCGATGCTGCCGCTGGAGTCCAGCGGAAGATCGCAAACTTCGTGTTCGGGCTGGCTCGGGACGCGAGTAGCCAGTCGCCATTCGAGGTCTCGACTACATCGCCGGCATACTCGGCTGCCGGAACGGCAAGTCGGACCTCATGCGCAACTGATGATGTGAATCGCGCCAGAGCATATCCCTGCGCAAAAACAATGTCTCCAGACGCGAGTTGCTTGCCCGAGTGTCTGGAGCTTCCGTGGTCGCACCGATACGCCTCCACCCCGCTTCCATCTGTGTAGACGGTATAGAGTTCGCTAACGAAACCCTTGCCTACAGCATGCGCCGTTTCGAACAGGATGCGACCATCACGCAAGATGTCAGTAGGCAGATGATTTCCAGGTGAGTACGTCACGGGAGTTGCTGTTCCACCCGCCAGCGGCGCGACGACGATCACGAACAGGCCGTTTACTTTTTCAGCGAACGTCAGACGATCGCCGGGAAGATACAGCGGTCGGACGCAATCATTTCGACACGAACTCACCTGGCGAGGTGCGCCGCCGGCGAGATGCACTTCCCAGATCTGCCAATGCTCTCTGGGCGTTTGCTTTCCCGCGAAAAGGACGCGAGTGGCGTCAAATGACAGGGTGGGATCCGCGCTAGCTGCAAAGTGATTGACCAGCTCCCGATCGCCCTGGCCGTCTCGGATGAAAAGCTTCGCGCTCTTTGGAAAGCGATCTCCTCCTGTCATCCAGGCTAACGCTTTGTACTCCGCTGTCGCGGTATAAAGAAGTGGAGGCGCTTCGAAACCAGAGATGCTGCCGACTTTTGTACTCGAGAGCAGAAGCACGATCCCAATCGCAATCAGCCGTCTGCTCATCAGGTCACCTCCACTCGGCTGAGCAAATGCGGACGAACACCGCGAGCGCAACTGCGCATCGCGATATAAGGACGCAGGTCATCCATCATTTCCTGGAAGTCTGTGAATGTGAGTGACTGCACCCCATCGCTGAGCGCCTTGTCCGGACAGGGGTGCACCTCAACGAGGAGACCGTCCGCATCGACCACGACTGCCGCTCGCGCCAGAACCGGAACCAGGCTTCGTAAGCCGGCAGCATGACTCGGATCAACGATCACCGGCAGATGGGACACCGCTTTCAGCACCGGAACAGCGGCGATATCGAGGGTGTTCCTGGTAGCGGTCTCGAACGTCCTGATTCCCCTTTCGCACAGGATAATTTCCGAATTGCCGTTCATGGCGATCACCTGGGCGGATTCGAGGACCTCCTCCAGTGTAGAAGTCATTCCACGCTTCAGCAGAACTGGGCGTCCGCACTTCCCTAATGCTTCGAGCAGGGCATAATTCTGCATGCTGCGGGTGCCGACTTGCATAATGTCTGCATACTCGGCGATCAGGCCTACGTCTTCCGGACTCATCACCTCGGTGACGATGGCCAGTCCTGTTGCTCTACGTGCCTTATCCAGAAGTTGGAGGCCGACCAGGCCGAGACCTTGAAACGAATAAGGAGAAGATCGCGGCTTAAACGCACCACCCCGCAAGATACGAGCCCCGGCAGCCGCAATGGCTTCAGCGGTGGTGATTAGCTGCTGTTCTGACTCGACGGCACATGGTCCCGCCATGACGACAAACTGGTCGCCCCCTATACAAAGCTCCCCGACCTGCACAACAGTGCGAACCTTTTCGTCGGTCTTCGCGACCAGGTTGAAGCACGAGAATTGCCCGTTCCAGTGCGGATTCACGACGTGCCGAGCTTATCCGGACGACAACCCGAAAGCTGTGACGCAAGTACCAAGCGGCTGTGATGGTACGCACAGTGAATACAGCTTCAGATCCGGTGAGTGATCGAGTTTGCCCGCTGAACTTTTGGCTTCTGGGCTCCGCAGACGATAAGCGAGCAACACAAAGGAAGCAGCACAAGTGATTCATGTCACCGCCAGGAGTGACGCCAATCACGTATCTTTATGATAAGTCGAGAGTAAGTTGGCGATGAACTATGTGTATTCGTCTATAAATATCCATTACTAACTTATTATTGCTTGTACCTGATACATAGTTCGGGAGTTAGAGCATTCGCTTTTCCATACGGTTGCTTCCGGTTCACATACGTCAGAAGTTCCCGCTCTTGCTTTCCCATTTTGGAGTCCGAGCGTTCAAGAATATCGTTTTTTCTTTGACTTACGAACAGTTGTGCCGCGTAATGACAGGTTGCGGGATTTCCGTAACAAAAGAGTTTTGGTCGTATCCACAATGCTTCATAACCGTTAGCAGAGTGACGTCAAAATAGACCACTCAACGCTGTCATATCCGCGACTCGGGAACGGAATGACAAATAGGAGTTAATAAATGAAACGATGGAGCAGTTGCCTTTTCATAACTGTTTGCGCACTGTTCTTGCTGCTCGCCCCGGTGTACGCGCAAAAAATCACCGGCACGATAAGCGGCGTTGTGACTGATCCATCCGGCGCAGTCGTTCCGGGCGCCACGGTGGAGATCACTAACGTGAGCACGGCCCAGGGCCGTACCGCGATAACCAACGACATGGGCGAGTACACCGCGCCCGACTTGCCTAACGGCGTCTATCGCATCACCGTGAAGCAGGCCAACTTCAAGGAAGCTGTTGTCCAGAATGTGGAGTTGCACGTTTCCAGTACGGCGCTGGTCAACGTTCAGCTCGAGCTAGGCAACACTAGCGAAAAGGTGACAGTGGAGGCCAACGCCATCCAGGTTCAGACCGATAGCGCTCAATTGGGCGAAGTGGTGGAAGGCGCACAAGTCCGCGATCTCCCCCTGAATGGACGCAACTTCGTTGCCTTAACTCAGCTGCAGCCCGGAGTCTCTTCCGCCAGAACATTCGACGCCGTGGGCAAAGGCCTGCGGGGTGGAGTCGACTTTGGCGTTAACGGAAACTCGATGGCGAACAACCTGTTCCTGGTGGATGGAGCCAACAACAACGACGTCGGGTCGAACCGGACTATTCTCATCTATCCATCACTGGAATCGATTGCCGAATTCAAGATGCTGCGCAACGCCTATGGGCCGGAATACGGGCAGGCGTCGGGCGCAGTAGTGAACATCGTGACCCGCAGCGGAGGCAATCAGTTCCACGGCAGTGGGTTCTACTCTGGCCGGAATGACACGCTGAACGCGTATGACTGGTTCTCCGCGCGGCAAGCGGCTCTCGACCAGGCAGCCGGCACGTGGTCCAATCCGAATCACGACAAGCCCGTTCTGCAGCGCAATGACTTCGGTTATTCCTTTGGTGGACCGATCAAGAAGGACAAATTGTTCTTCTTCTGGAACCAGGAATGGAACCGGGAGGTCCGCGGCGTGCATCGCACCGGCTGCGTTCCAACTGCCGGTGAGCGCCAAGGCGATTTCTCGGGCGGAACAACCTGCGGTGATGTAATTACAGTTGCCGCACTTCCGGGCTCCAGTCCAGCAACTCCGTTCAAGATCAACACGCCGTTGCCGGCAATGCTGGATCAGATGGGCAACTACCCTCTTCCGAACCTACCTTGCCCACTAACGGCGCCCAACCCACTCAATGGCACGCCAGCAGACGGCAGCATCGGGTGCAATAACTGGTTGTCAAATCCGAGCACGCACCTCAACTACCGCCAGGAGAACATCCGAGCTGACTACAACCTGACCCAGACACACGCGCTCACGTTCCGCTACACGCAGGACACATGGATCAACCCTGCACCTATGGCGGGCTATTGGGGCGATGACTCCTTTCCACAACTGGAAAGCAATTGGGCTCAGCCGTCCAAGTCACTCATTGGAAGATTGACGTCGACGATTGGCGCCAGCTTGATAAACACCGTAGAGTTCTCTTATTCCAACAACCGTATTCTCATCACTCCTAGCGGCACAACTCCGGCGCTTGCCGCGACGTTGAATACGGATTTCCCCACTCTCTTCCCATCGGATCTGAAGTCGCATGCAGTTGGAATCCCAGCCTTGAATCTGGGCAACACTGGTGCCTCAAACTATGCCGGTGCCACCCAGATGATCGCTCCGTGGAGCAACAAGCAGGACCTCTATAACATTCGAGACGATGTGTCCTGGATTCACCGCAACCACACCTTCAAGTTCGGCATGTTCATGGGCTTCAACCTGAAGAATGAGGACACAGGCGGTGGAACCGCGGAACGCCTGAACATCAATACCTCGGACGCCAATGCGGCTATCCAGACGGGCATGCCGCTGGCCAACGCAATGATTCCGGGCAACGTGTTTTCGGGGCTGTCTGAGACCTCGACTGACGTCTATAACCAGGTACGGTGGCGCGACTACGAGTTCTACGCTGGCGACTCGTGGAAGATCAATCGCAGGCTGACTCTGGATTTGGGCGTTCGTTATTCGTTATTGCTCACCCCGTATCATCCCAATGGGCAGATGACCAGCTTCAATCCGAGTCTCTATGATCCGACGAAGCCGAATACTGACGCATGCAATGGACTCTGGATTGTTCCTGGCACGGACCCTTGCGGGAAAATTAACAACACCTTCGGAACTACCTTCAGCTCCGGCACTCCCGGACCGAACAAATATCTGAAGAACCAGAACTACCATCTTTTCGCGCCGCGCTTGGGCATAGCCTATGACGTATTTGGCGATGGCAACACGGCGTTCCGGGCTGGTATCGGGCAGTTCTTCCAGCGCGACAGAACCGCGATTTACACCTTATCGGGCAATGCTCCTTTTGCATTGGGCGCCAACGGGTACTCTCGAACGCTGGATGGACCGTCGCTGTCCGCGACGCAGTTCGCAACCGCAAGAACTTCTCCTCAGGGCGGAGTCGACCCGCGAAACACCGTGCCGAATTCCTGGCAATGGAATGTGAGCGTCGAACACAGCTTTGCCAAGGAAACCAGCTTGCAATTAGCATACGTCGGAAACCGGGCCATTCATCAGCTCACGACTTCCGATATCAACGAAGTTCCCCCCAGCCTCTGGGTTAATTGCTCGTTCATGAGCAATTGCAACGCACTTCGTCCGTATCCGAATGATGGGTTCCTGACCTGGTGGGGGCACTCTGGTGATGCACACTACAACGCGCTGCAAGCATTGTTCCGGGCACGCGTAAAGCGCGCATTGCTGAACTTCACCTACACCTACTCTCATTCCATCGGCAACGTCCCTCTGGATGAGTCCAACGGTACTGCGAACAACCAGACCCTGACCTGGGGACAAAATCCCAGCCTGGATAAAGGAAACACCCAAATCAACCGGCCGCATATGTTTGTGGCCAACGTGGTGGTACCTTTACCTGAACTCAGAGGCGCCAATCCATTCCTGCGAGGGGCATTTGGTAACTGGCAGGCATCCACAATCCTCATGGCGCAATCCGGACCTTCTACAACATTCAACTCCTCTGGTCTCTCGGAAAATACGGGCCTATTGTCTGACCCAACTGATCCGCGCGCCGGCCTGTTGAACTCGTTGTACGGCACCGGCAATGAGGGTCCACCGTGGAATCATGGTGCCAACCGCCGTCCGTTTATCACTGGCACAAGCTGTACGGCTGGTCGAAGTGGACCGCAGATCTACAACCCAGCGGCCTTCGGTGCCGTCGGACAACGAATCGGGACCATGGGCAATGAGCCTCTGGGCTACTGCGCTGGACCGAAGTTCATCAACGATGACTTCTCCATTCAGAAGACGTGGAAGCTAACGGAGAGGTTCAACCTGCAGTTCCGCATGGATGCTTTCAACTTCTTCAATCATCCTAATTTCGCGCCGAACGCGAATGGCAACCCCATGGGTTCGGTGAACTGCGGTGCGGCTGACAACTCTGGAAAGTATCAGCCTTGCTCGGCGACCAACAATCTCATTACGCTGCAACAACCAGGTGCAAACCTGCAAGCGACTGGGATTGTTGCTAACAACGATCGTGAATTCCAGTACGGCCTGAAGTTGATCTTCTAGCCTGCTGGCTTCTAACGTGCTATACCAACCGGCAGGGTCAAACGCCCTGCCGGTTTTTTGATGTGACGGATTCTGCTGTGCGACCGACTCGTATCCCGCCTCACTGCCAGCGACTAGCTCATCCAGTCCTTTTCCACGCTCTTTGCTTCATCGTGATTGTGTGCTTGTTAGTGGCCTGCGTCACGGAAGCTCAAACAGCGAAATCCTCCACGCCGAAACGCGCCCGAGCTCTCCCTGCCAATTCCGCGGCAGCTACTGAGCTGCGAACACGATTGGCGGCATTGGAAGCAGCAAAGCAGTCGTCCGAGTCATCGGCCGTGACAACCGCGGCCCGTGCCGTTGCGGCACTCTCATTGCGTCAGATCGCTGAGCTCAGACTCGCATCCGGCGATGTCTCTGATAGCGTAGACATACTTCGCTGGTCGTTAAGTCTTGAAGAAGTGCCCGCAACCCAGGTGGATCTCGCTACGGCATTCCTGGTGACCGGCAAACTGGACGAAGCAATGTCCCAGGCCACGACCGTCATAGTCGCGGATCCGCAGAATGCCGTAGCGTGGCGTGTCCAAGGCCAGATCTGGTTACGCAAGAAGAACTATCAACGTGCAACGGAGGCTCTAGGGCGCTCTGCCGAGCTACATGCGGATGGGTACACAGAATACTTGCTGGGGTGCGCCCTGCTGAGATCCAATCAACTGGCGAAGGCGAAGGTTATCTTTGGACACCTATTCGCACACAAAAGCACGAATCCCGCCGCGCTCCATGCCATTGTTTCCGACGCCTACCTGAATTCGAACTATCTGGACGATGCCGCTCGGGAACTGAAGCAGGCTCTGGCTTTGAATCCACAGGTGGCGAGGGCTCACTATCGCTGGGCTCTGCTCGACTCTGCACGCAAAGAGTGGTCGGTCACGCCCGGCATGCGCGCTGAACTGGCAAAAGAAGTTCAACGCGAGGCTCGTGATTATTTTGGTAGCTACGCGCTTGGCCTGGTGCAGCTTTTCGACGGGCACTATGTTCAAGCTGAAGCTTCTCTTCTACGGGCGCGCAATGCGCGACCAGAGTGGCCGGAACCTTGGCTCTATCTCGGACTTGCCGCTTATAGCTTGGGTAATCAGAAGACGGCCGAAGTAGGCCTGCGCAACGCGATTGCCCTCACGCTTGACGATTCCCGCGGCAACTACCAGATAAGGCGGGCTTATTACACTCTGGGCCGAATTCTGACGGAGCAGAACCGAAAGGCCGATGCCGACGACTTTGTGCGCCGGTTGCGGGAAATTCAGTCCCGCCTCCTGCTCGACGCACAGACAACACCCGGCGCAATGGGCAGTGGCATGGCGCAGATGAGTCAGAGTGCGGCAGCTTTGGCCGCGCTCGCCCAGCTTCCAACGGAGAATTCTTTTCTTTTCCCAAGCGCTGAAACGGAGCCTACCGGCATCGGCTCACCTTTCGCCAATGCACTTCCCTACGCGCAGCGAAGTGATGCGAAGAAGCAAGAGACGGAACTGCGCAACGTTGTCTCAGGCGCATTCAACGATTTGGGCACGGTGCAAGCGCGTGAGGAGCAGTTCGCAGTAGCGCTCAGTCATTTTCATGAAGCCGAGAAGTGGAATGCCGAGACGCCCGGCTTGATGCGCAACATCGGTATGGCGGCAGCGCGGCTGTCGGATTATCGGGAAAGCGTTCGGGCGTTGCGGCCAGTAGTGGCGTCGAATCCAGCGGACACCGTGGCGCGCTGCATGCTTGCTCTCGCACTATTCAGCACCGATTCCTACCGGGAAGCCGCTGAAATGTTTGCGCCGCTTGGTGACGGAGTGCTCAATCGCCCGGAACTTGCGTATGCCTGGGCTTCTTCACTTGTCAAAATTAATCGATTTCCGGACGCCAGCGCTATATTGCACAAGCTGAACGAACGCTCGGTGCCTCCGGAAACTCTTATTCTGATTGCACAAACCTGGTCGCAGATGGGCAACTATCCTCAGACCGTGGAAACGTGCCAGAAGGCACTAAGCGCAAACCCGAAACTATCTAAGGCGCACTATATTGCAGGACTGGCGCTGATCCATCAGGATCGGCCCGCAGAAGCTGCACAGGAGTTTCGGGCAGAGTTGCAACTCAATCCCGAGAACGCCGAGGCTCAGTTCCATCTTGCATTCGTCCTGCTGCAACTCTCGCAAAATGACGAAGCGACACAGTGGCTCCGCACTGTGCTGGCACACAACCCCGAGCATCCGGAAGCAAACTACGAGTTGGGCAAGGAATTGATGAGCGAAGGCAGGTCTGCCCAAGCAATCCCGTATCTCGAAGTAGCAGCACGGCTCAAGCCGCAATTCGAACCCGTTCACTATCAGTTGCAATCTGCGTATCGAGCCGCAGGACGGAAAGAAGACGCCGATCATGAAGCCAGGGTCTACCGCGAGTTGAAAGCGAAGAGCCGTAACATCACCTTGCCGCCGCCGAGGCAACAGAGCAGCGAGACCAGCAGCCCTGATAACCCATGATTCCCTTGCTCCGCTGCCGATTGTCCCTGTTCTTTCTGGTGCTGCTTTCCATCCAGGTATCGGGCCAAGCGGGGCATGACGTGGCACCTCCCCCGCCCGCTGGGCTGAAGAGTCTCTCCTGTACCGGGCGTCCTGTTCCTCAGCTCGACGATATAACCGAGAAAACGGGCATTACCTTTCGGCACTCCTATTCACCGGAAAAGAAATACATTCCTGAATCCATGAGTGGCGGCGTCCTGCTCCTCGATTACGACCGCGACGGCTGGCTGGATATTTACTTCACCAATGCTCCGACAGTAGAAATGGCCCTGAAACACGAGAAAGCACGCGGAGCTTTGTATCACAACGATCATGATGGATCTTTTTCGGATGTGAGTGACAAAGCGATCGTCGCGACTCCGTGCTTTGCGAATGGCGGCGCGGTCGGTGACTACAACAATGACGGCTGGCCTGATATCTACATTACTTGTCTGGGCGCGAATGTGTTGTATCGAAACAATGGCGATGGCACGTTTACCGACGTCACCGCAAAGGCCGGTGTTGGCGATGAGCGCAATTCAACCGGCGCGGCCTTTGGCGATTACGACAACGATGGTTTCGTCGACCTGATGGTGACTAACTACGTAGATTTTCGGCTGGATAGTCTACCCGGCTTTGGGAAGTTGCCTATCTGTACTTATCGGGGTCTTGACGTGCAGTGCGGTCCTCGCGGACTCAAGGGAGCGGGAGACACGCTATATCACAACAATGGTGACGGCACGTTTACTGACGTTTCTAAAGTTGCTGGAGTGAACGATCCGGATGGCTATTTCGGGCTCGGTGTCACCTGGGTCGACTTCAACAATACTGGCAAATTGGACATCTTTGTCGCGAATGACGCGACGCCTAACTACCTGTACAAAAATGAAGGCAACGGAAGATTTACCGAGATTGGGCTGGAGTCCGGCACCGCCGTAAGTCAGGACGGCACCGAGCAGGCGTGCATGGGTGTCGCAATCGGTGACTATCTGCACAATGGCCTGCCCTCCATCTATATCAGCAACTTCGAAAACGAGTACGACACGTTGTATCGTAACAATGGAGATTGGCAGTTTGACGATGTGTCCTACAAGTCGGGC
>JBLNFC010000619.1:0-5753 GCA_050263355.1 Acidobacteriota bacterium | reverse complement strand
AGCCAGAAAAAAATACAGAGCACGCTGACACTATGGAGAGCCCGGTCGGCAGCGATGCCGCTGGAAAGGTGCTGGCCCAATCCGTGACGTCCAGCACAACGGCAAGGCCGCCGCTGACGGATCCCACCGAGAAATCGGTCGTGCTGATGCGCTTCAGCCAAGCGGGCCACACCGGAGAAGTATCCAAATCCGGAACGAGTGCGCCTGCCGGAGGACCGCCACCTCTTCAGAAGTCGACTTTGGTTGGCATGGGCCTGGGCACTAACTATCACGGAGAGGAAGTACGGGTTACCCGCGAAGTAGGTTCTCCGCAAGGATACGCAAACAAGTTCCAAGCCATTGCGGCGGCACGGTTCGGGAAAGCAGAACCGGCTGCGGTGGTGCAAGGAACAGACGGTAAGTGGCACGCTCTTGAGACAACGGCCAACTTCTATCGTGGGATGGCGGCTGCAGACACCAATACTCTGGCAGTACAAGGTCTGGCATCCTCGACGGATATCGAGAATGCGCGCCAAAAATACATTGCCCTGTTGAAAGAGATCGATCAACCGCACAGTGGCGCTGATCGAGACGAGCTGGTGAACCAGTTGCAACAGGCTCAGGCCCACTTGGCCGCTCTCCTATTTGATGTCACCGATTCCGACATCAATCTTGATTCGAAGCATTTAGTGCCAGGCAAAATCAATCTCGTTCCTCCCGGCGACCTTCCCGCCGGAGCAGGTGGGGTCACGAAGACGGTGCCCAAGCCGGGCGATAGCTTCGGGAACCGAACAATCGTTCTGGAACTCGACCTGAACAAACTTAAAGACCCTGCAGGGGCGATGGGCACGCTGTTTCACGAAGCCACCCATTTGCAGGACCTGGAGTTCGCCCAGTCATGGGTGCGGAAGTTCGAACAGCAAACCAAACAAAAGTTCGTCGAAAGCGACCCATCCAAGTTCGAGGATTGGTTACTGCAACAGGTGGGGAAGGGAGGGCTGAGCAAGGCCGACAAGGAACTCGTCATGAGTGAGATCCACGGCCCACTCGCAATTCCGGAGGCACGATCGCACGTGCACGCAGCTCTTGCTGCGCTCCAGGGACATGCACCCGACGTAGCCACCCGTGAGCTGGTGAACTATGTGGTCGATATCAAGAACAACGAGTATGGAAACCTGGTTGACGACGGCAAGGTCACCAACGGCGCCGCCGTGAAGAGCGCGTTGACGCACGAAATCCAGGCGGCCTACCGTCAGATGCCAGCGGACATGCAGCGGCAATTGGAGGCTGCCATCGCGGAAGCCAGGAAGCAGAATCCAGACGCCTGGATCGCGAAAATCACTTTGTCAAAATGACGCCTTTACGATCTGGAGTGGGAAGCGATTCCGGCGGCAGCATACAGTGAACTGGTGCCACGTGCTGATAAAATAAAGGACGCAAATTGGATGGGCGTCGACCACGCGGAGAGATGGGTGAGTGGTTGAAACCAGACGCCTCGAAAGCGTCCGTGCCTTAACGGGCACCGGGGGTTCGAATCCCTCTCTCTCCGCCAAACAGTCGTGTCCGGAGTCCGGTGTGGTCAAGCCGGTGTTGATCGGTATAGCCCCTCGATCACCAGCGAACCGTCCTGCACGGCACGGTCAATTTAATCAGCTACTTTCAATCTACAATTCTCCACCACGGGGCAGGACTCATGGCTTGGTGTCGGGGTTCGACTCAACCTCGAAGTACTCCCGGTTAAACCGCGCCTCGTGTGTCGTCCCACTTGCAAGGCTCTGCCCCGAGTTGGGGGGCTTACATTCATTGACTTGCCCTCGCGCCCCCGCCTAACATTGCCCGAAGCTAATAACGCGGAGCCCATGATAGGCCAAACCATCTCGCATTATCGGATTATCGAAAAGCTTGGCGCCGGTGGCATGGGAGTGGTGTACGAAGCTGAGGACCTGAAGCTCGGTCGGCACGTTGCGCTTAAGTTCCTCTCCGAAGAGACCGAACGGGACACCCAAGCTTTGGAGCGACTCCAGCGGGAAGCGCGCTCTGCTTCCTCCTTGAATCATCCGAACATTTGCACGATTTATGAAATTTCCGAGCACCAGGGTCGGCACTTCATCGCTATGGAGCTGCTGAAAGGCGAGACGCTGAAAGCGCGCATCGCGCGCCAGCCTTTAACGATCACCGAAGTGCTGGAGCTGGCAATCCAAGTTGTGGATGCCCTGGACGCCGCTCATGCCAAAGGCATCGTGCACCGCGACATGAAGCCCGCCAACATTTTTATTACGCCGCGTATGCAGGCAAAGATTCTAGACTTTGGCTTGGTCAAAATCGACGCAAGGGCCGCCGCCTTGTCCGGTGACACAGGGACGATCGGACTCTCGGGGGTGCTTCAGGCGCCGCTTACGGATTTCGGCCGCACTGTCGGGACACTAGCCTACATGTCCCCCGAGCAGGTGCGTGGCAAAGAAGTGGACACTCGAACGGATCTCTTCTCGTTCGGAGCGGTTCTATACGAGATGGTGACCGGCAGGATGGCGTTTCGGGGAGAAACTCCAGGTGTCATCTTCGAGTCGATTCTGAATCGAACACCAGAATCCGCCAACAGGATCAACCCCGACGTTCCGCCGGAACTCGAACGGATAATCAACAAAGCGATAGAGAAGGATTGCGACGTTCGTCACCAGACAGCCGCCGAACTCAGAGCCGACCTACAGCGGCTGAAGCGAGAGATGGAATCGGGGAAAAGCATTCCACTTACGAAGCCGTTTACAGCGGCTCGGGCGTCCTATCGCCGAGTGATGCTTTTTGGTCTCACACTGGCCGCCGTCATCGGCGCGTCTAGCCTTGGCGCTACTTTCTTCTTCGCTCGCCCTGCAAACAGGATCAATTCGATCGCTGTCCTGCCGCTGGAGAATCTTTCCCATGATCCCGAACAGGAATACTTCGCCGATGGTATGACTGACGCCATGATCACGGATCTCGCCAAGATCGGCAGTTTAAGGGTTATCTCTCGCACCTCAGCTATGCAGTACAAGGGAGCGCAGAAGACCCTCCCAGAGATTGCAAAAGAATTGAATGTAGACGCCGTAGTCGAGGGTTCGGTGATGCGCTCCGGCGGCCGCATACGAATAACAGCCCAATTGATTCAGGCGCGTACCGACCAACACCTGTGGGCGGAAACATATGAGCGCGATCTTGGTGACGTCCTGAGATTACAGAGGGAGGTGGCGCAGGCCATAGCGCAACAGATTCGCGTCCAGTTAACCCCTCAACAGGTCGCGCGCCTCAGCTCCGCTCCCGCAGTGAATCCGCGTGCTTATGAATTGTATCTAAAGGGACGTTTCGAATGGTCAAGGACGAGCACGCAAGAAGGCCTCAAATCGGCAAAGAGTTACTTCGACCAGGCTATCCGAAATGATCCCACATTTGCACCAGCATACGCCGGGCTCGCAGATTGCTATCTAGCTTTAGGTGCGCTTCGCTGGTTGAGCCCTCAGGATGCCTCTCAGCCAGCCAAAGCAGCCATTCGCAAGGCGCTGGACTTGGATGAAACACTCGGAGAAGCGCATAGCTCTCTTGGATGGATGAGTTGGCGGCAGGACTGGGACTTGGGAACGGCGGAGCGAGAATTCAAATACGCCGTCGAGCTGAGCCCAAACTATTTGGAAGGCCATGAGAATCTCGTGTGGTACCTGGCCTGGAGTGGCCGAAGCAATGAGGCACTGGATGAGATCAGAAAAATTCGCGAACTCGACCCAGCTTACCCCTACTTGAATCCTGAATCGGGGATCTATTATCACCGCCGCGACTACGGAGCACTCATAAAAGCAAGCCGGAAGTATGTCGCATCCACGCCCGATGATTGGCCCGGCCGTTACTTCCTAGGTGTCGGGTATGAAGGTTCCGGTCGAGTGGAGGATGCTATTCCTGAGTATCAGAAAGCAATCGAGTTATCCCATGGCGATCAAGACCCTACTGCTTCACTGGCGCACGCCTATGCGACCCTGGGCAGAAAAGCCGAGGCGGAGGAGATTTTGCGTCAATTGCAAAGGCAATCAAAAACCAGTTATGTTTCCCCATACATAATTGCAGCGATATACGCGGGATTGGCGGACAAGAACCGAGCCTTTGAATATTTGGAAAAAGCCTACCAGGAGAGATCGTCGGATGTGCTCTACTTCCTCAAAGCTGACCCGCGGATCGACAGTCTCCGCGACGACCCCCGATTCCAGGATCTTCTACGGCGCATGAACTTCCCGCGTTAAGATGCAATGCGAATCTCGTGTTGCCGCGCCATCCAACAGCGGCAGATCAAGGCGAGAGCGACAGCTGTTCCGGCGCAACTGACGACCAGCCATTCCGCATTGTGATCATGTCTGATGGGTGCCGCTGTCGAAAATGCTCGCCACGGATCACACCAGACTATGAGCTTTCACCCTTTCGACGAGTGTGTCCGTGGCGTCTTTCTTCAGCTTGCCTTTTTATACGTCGGGCTTTCCAGCGAGGTCTGCGGATACGAAGACCACTGGTTTTCCCCATCCGGCACAGCTCGGCTCAGTTCTTCTTTGCGCATCTTGCTGAGCTTCTCGTCCATGGCTTCGGCCGTGTCCGAGCGGCGCTGTCGAGGCAGGTTCAGCATTCCATCTGACTCGCGCACCGCCTGAATGGGATCCGAAACGTATTGCCACTGCCCTCCATCGGACCACGGTCCTTGGCCTTCGTTCCACGGTCCACGCGCCGACGCCCCGTTCGACATGTTGGTATACACGTGCAGGTAGCGCGAATCGCCTTGCAGAATTCCCGGGGGGAAGTTCGGCTGTACCGTTTCCAGCGCCGCCGTGAATACCTGCATATGCGTAATTTCACGCGTCATCAGAAAGCTGAGACTCTCTTTGACGAGTGGATCGTCGGTGAACTGCATCAGGTACTCGTAAACGATCTTTGCCCTCGACTCTGCGGCGATATTTGAGCGCAAATCCACCGTGAGATCGGCATTGGCATTCACGTAATAACCGCTCCAGGGGACACCAACCGAGTTCGTCACCTGCGGCCCCGGAGCTTCGGTCAGGAATAACGGATTGGACATGGCTTCGTGGATAAAGCCTTCCTTCCCCGCCTTTCCGCCAGTCACAAGCTTCGCCAGACCGGAAGATTCGAAGCCTTTCTCCAGGTCTTTCGAGTTTGACGCGTCCTTCATCTCTGCTGGGACCGGTCCCAGCAACATCTGAATGGTCGCACCTACGATTTCCAGGTGGCTGAATTCTTCTGTAGCGATGTCCATGAGCATGTCGTACTTATCTGGATAGGGTTGCCGGCAAGAGAAAGCTTGCACAAAATATTGCATTGCTGCTTTAAGCTCACCATTTGCGCCGCCGAATTGTTCCAGCAACAAGGTGGCGAACTTCGGATCGGGTTTCGATACCCGTGCGTTGAACTGCAATTCCTTTACATGATGAAACATTCAGAACTCCTTTAGGGTTGATGGTTGCCGGTATGGAAGGGAGACTCCGAGTACATCGCCAGAACGGCTGAAGCCTCGATTGCCCACTCACGTTGACTTTACGCGTTCGCTTGGATGCAACCCGCCGCAAGTGAAGTTTGAATCGTGCTTGCGATTCTCCGCTGAGTGCGGGAACCCGAAGCTCGCGAATCCGTCAACTCTAGCTACACGCCAGCCAACGCAGACCTTGGGGGACTCTGACACGTGGAGACCAGCACGGTATCTGCCGAATGCAACCAGACTTGAATCTGACCATCAAGACTCTCTAATCGAAGGCAGG
>JBLNFC010000618.1:0-13334 GCA_050263355.1 Acidobacteriota bacterium | reverse complement strand
GAGCGCCAATCCGAGGCGAAAACTATTTCGTAGCTGAAATCAAGAGCGGCAATGTCGGGTCAGATCAACCGCCCCCCAGGCGGGAGTTCTAAACGCCATCGTAGTGCCCGTTTTGCGGCTTCGAGTAAAATGGATGTCACTGCTTGAGCATGATAAAGGCTCGCGCAGAAGAGGATATCAACCTTGGCCACGGGAAACATGGTGTCCGCTCCACAACTTCCTAACCACAAAGTGAAGACCAAAAAACCCGGCCAGCGTTCCTGTAACGAGAAGGACGCGAAGGGCAAGTTGTGCGGCGGCCACTTAAAGCGCTGGTATTACACAACGGATGTGGTCGAACAAGGATGTGGCGATGTGGCGAGGGAGTGGGGGCCTGACGCCGAGGTCTACCGTTGCGAGCATTGCAAGACGCTCTACCTGCCTAACCCGGATGACATTCGCGGGGTGAATGTCGCGGGGCAGGGACAGACCTCCGTATTCGGATTAACCATTCCGGGGAAGGGATAGGCATAGCCTTATTCCACCAGCAGCGACCGGTTCCCCGCGACGCCCGTGCTCCACTATCGAGCTGAGATTCCGTGAAAGCCTCCGAGCTCATTTACGACTGGAACAGAATTCATCCGGCATCGCTTAAGCCGGTCGGCCCTGTGCTGCTTAATGACGAAAGCCTGCGGGACGGTTTGCAGTCTCCATCCGTACGAGATCCATCCATTCAAGACAAAATCGAGATCCTTCATTTGATGGAGGCTCTAGGCATCAACTCGCTGGACTTGGGTTTGCCAGGAGCAGGTCCGCGGGCGGTCGAACATGTCGAGGCGCTGGCGCGTGAAATCGTCAGTCACAAAATGAAGATTCAGGCGAACTGCGCCGCGCGTACTCACCACAACGATATCCGGCCCATTGCCGAGATTGTTTCCAGAACCGGGCTTGCAATCGAAGCCGCGACTTTTCTCGGTTCCAGCCCCATACGCCGCTATACCGAGGGCTGGACCGACGATTTCCTCCTGGAAACCACCGACAGCGCAGTGAGCTACGCAGTGTCACTCGGTCTCCAGGTGATGTATGTCACCGAGGACACCTCGCGCTGCGATCCGGAAACCATCAAGCGTCTTTATACGACAGCGATCAACTGCGGGGCGCGAGCAATCTGCATCTGCGATACCGCGGGACACGCTACGCCAATGGGTACTTTCGCCCTGGTGCGCTTTATCCTCGAGGAGGTCGTCAAGCCTTCGGGAGAGACCATTCGCGTGGACTGGCATGGCCACTGCGACCGCGGTCTCGCCATTGCGAATTCCATGGCCGCGCTGGTCGCCGGTGCTGTATGCGTCCATGCGACTGCCATAGGCATCGGCGAACGCGTTGGGAACACGCAGATGGATCAGATGCTGGTCAATCTGAAGTTAATGGGCATTCATCCATGGGCCGATCAGGACCTGACGAAATTAAAAACCTATTGTCAGGCCATATCCAAGGCCACGGGAGTTCCGATCCCGGTCAATTATCCCGTGCTGGGCGACGACGCATTTCGCACGGCAACCGGGGTTCATGCAGCAGCGGTGATCAAGGCATACAAGAAGAATGATATCGAACTGGCGAATACGGTTTATTCCGGTGTGCCTTCGCACGTGTTCGGTCTTGAGCAAATCATCGATGTTGGTCCCATGAGCGGGAAGTCCAATGTGATCTTCTGGCTTGAGCGACACGGAATTCCTCCTACTGACGATTGCGTGGAGCGGATTTATAAACGAGCCAAAGCTTCCGATCACACGCTGAGCGAAACAGAAATCATGGAGTGCGTGCAGTAGGCGCTGCGCTACTCAGCATTTTTTAGTTGTGAGTACTCGCTCGAGCTAATCCCACCCAACTCTGCCGCCGTTGTAATATGACCTGAGTTCATGCCCCTAAGTCCCAAGCTGCCAACGGCGGACCTATCTCCTGCGCTCCTGCAAGAGATTTCACGGGTCGCGGCCTTACCCGCAGTACGCGGCGCGTTCGCCGACTTTCTCTCTCACGAAGGTCAGCTCGCGGAATGGCAGCAGCAACTCGCCAAGATTCCCGCTCCACCCTTTGGTGAACAGTTACGCAGCGAGTGGATGTTAGAACGTTTTTTGGAACTCGGCCTCGAGCAGGTTCGCACCGATGAAGCTGCCAATGTATTCGGAATTCGGCCCGCGACCGGAAACCGGTACGTTGCCTTAAGCGCTCATATCGACACGGTGTTCCCCGCAGGCACGCCCCTCAACGTACGTCAACAAGGCTCCCGGCTCTACGGACCCGGTGTTTCCGACAATGCAGCCGGCGTAGTTGCAATGCTGGGGATCGCGGCCGCAATCAGCCGGTCACGTGTACGGCACACCGCACCTATTCTGTTTGTGGCCAACGTGGGGGAAGAGGGCGAGGGCGACCTGCGCGGCATGCGGCACATTTTCGCCGACCGCCATTGGCTGGACTCCATCGCCTTCAATTTGGTCTTGGATGGGGCCGGCAACGACACCATCGTTGCGGAAGCTCTGGGCAGCCGCCGCTTTGAAGTGATCGTTCGGGGCCCCGGGGGCCATTCGTGGAGTGATTTTGGAACGCCGAACCCAATTGTTGTACTGGCTCGCGCTATCGAATCTTTCCGTCAGACGCCTTTGCCCGTATCTCCCAAGACGACGTTCAACATAGGAGTGATTCGCGGCGGCACTTCCGTCAATTCGATACCCGAGTCGGCCAGCATGAGGGTGGACATTCGTTCCACGTCGACCGCCGAAATCGAGCGCCTCGAGCGCGCCCTGCGCTTGGGGCTCGACACGGCAGTTGCAGATGAAACCAAGAGTATCAGCCAGTCTGCGAAGGCGCGAGCACTAGGTTTGAGCGCCGAGATCGTTACCATTGGTAACCGGCCTGGCGGCGAGTTGCCTCCCGAGGCCCGCATATTGCAGGTCATCCGCTCGGTCGATGCGTACCTCGGCAACGTAGCGCAAGTTCAACGCGCGTCCACCGATGCCAATATTCCCCTCTCTCTGGGCCGGGAGGCGATTGCGATTGGCGGCGGAGGCACAGGTGGAGGCGCCCACACCCTCCAGGAGTGGTTCGATTGCACTGGGCGTGATTTTGGATTGAAACGCATCCTGTTGACTCTGCTTGCCCTGACTGGAGTGAGCGAATGAAACTAGCGGCAGTTGCCGTACTGCTGTGCACAATGGCCATGGCTCAATCGTCCAATAGCACGGAAACGCCGAAGGCGGACGTCATTTTCCGCAACGCAAACATTTACACCGGCCTGAAGGATCGTTCGACATTCGGCGAAACACAGCGTCGTGCTGAAGCATTGGCAATCCGAGGTGATCGCGTCGTTGCTATTGGCGGCAACAGCGAAATCATCAAATGGAAGGGGACTCAAACCCAAGTCATCGATCTTCATGGTCAACTCGTGATGCCAGGGTTCAACGATGCCCATGTCCATCTGGCGGAAGCAGGATTCCAGAAATTGAGCGTCAACCTGGTTGGCGTGAGATCGCTCGACGAGTTCAGGCAGAGAATACGAGAACGGGTCATGAGCGCAGCTCCGGGCGAGTGGATAACCGGAGGGGGATGGGACGAGACATTATGGCCGGTAAAGACGCCGCCCAGCCGATGGGATGTGGACGAAGTTTCCCAGGGTCATCCGGTTTTTCTGCAACGAGTCGATGGCCACATTGCCGTCGCAAATACCAAGGCGCTGCAACTGGCGAGCGTCACCGTGGCCAGCCGGGATCCGGAGGGTGGGAAGATCGATCGCGACGAGAGCGGAACGCCGTCCGGAATTTTGAGAGAGACAGCCCGCGATGCGGTGTTCGCCATTATTCCGAAAGCAACCCATGAAAAGCGTCGCCAGGGGATCATGCAAGCCTTGGCCGATGCCGCGCGTTGGGGCATCACCTCGGCGCAAGACAACTCCTCATGGGAAGACTTTCAGGTCTACGAGGAACTGGAACGCGAAGGCCAGTTGACTCTTAGGATTAGCGAGTGGCTTCCCTTTGACGCGAGCGTGGATGGACTGAAAGCAATGCGAGACTCTCACCCGCGCTCCGACAATATGCTGCACACCGGCATGCTGAAGGGCTTCATGGATGGTTCGCTCGGCTCCCACACTGCTGCTCTGCTACAGCCCTATGCCGACGATCCCAGGAATTCAGGCCTTCCCCGGTACGACGCTGAGAAACTGAATGAGATGACGGAGGAGCGTCTCGCAGAAGGTTTTCAGATTGGTTTCCACGCGATCGGAGATAGAGGTGTACAAATGGCCCTGGATGCCTTTGCAGGTGCCGAAGAAGCCGTCCGGGAGCAAGCCCCGAAGTCGCCGAATGCCAACAACGATTTTCGTTTGCGCATCGAACATGCGCAGGTCACAACTCCGGCAGAGATTCAGAAATTCAAAAGCCTCAAGGTTATTGCTTCCATGCAACCCAACCATCTGCTTACCGATATGAATTGGGCGCAGAATCGGCTGGGCCCCGAACGCGCGGCACATTCCTACGCATGGGCAGAATTTCTGTCCAAAGGTGTGGCCCTGGCCTTTGGTACCGACTATCCGGTGGAACCAATCACTCCGTTCCGGGGGCTCTATGCGGCTGTAACGCGACAGAGTGAGGATGGAAAAAAGCGGTACTACCCCGAGCAGCGGCTCACCATCGATCAAGCCATCGCGGCTTACACGATCGGTTCGGCCTACGCGGAATTTGCGGAGAAGGAGAAAGGCAGCTTGCAACCGGGGATGCTGGCGGACTTCGTTGTTCTCGATCGAGACATCACCTCAATTCCAGCCGAAAAGATTCTGGAGACCAAGGTGTTGCGCACCGTTGTAGGCGGGAAGACGGTATACGAAGCCAAATAGCTCCAGAGTACGTTCGCATTTTCAACTGACTCCCTGAAAATTATCAGCAGCACCCTATTACTACACTTGACGCATGCATTGGAAGCAACGTCAGAGGCTGGTTTTTACGGGGGCGCCGCTGGCAATTGTTCCGGCATTGGCCTTTCTTCCGACACTTGCGTACCTGGTAATTACGCCGACGTTCAAACATTCCACGCTGCTCGCCAGCATCGTCTTTCCTGCATTCTTCATATGCGAGGTGCTGGGACTTGTCCGCCTGGTGCGCTGCTTTGTCAGTCGCCCGTTTGACTTGTTGAATACTTTCGCCTTCGCGGCACTGTTGATCATCGTGGTGATTGCCACGTACACGGGATTCTTTCTGGCCGCGTTTGCGGGCAACATGTGAGGCCGGGCGCGCCGGCTCCCGCGCTGGCTAACTGATTTCGTTGCTGTGAATTGGCCTTACTGCTCGGAAATACCCTGTGCGCCTGCGATAACTCTTTTTCCACCAATTGCGTCTAAACTCCGTAGGCGCTTGCAACAGGCCGCGTCTTTTTACCTGACAGGTATAATTACGGGTTGCACATTCCCGGAGGAAAGCAAGTTATGGATGAGCGCGCTCGCGCTTTTTGGGGTCGTTTCAAAGCTAATCGCTGGGCCTACACCCTGAGCATTCTGCTCACTTTGGCCGTCGGAATTCTGCTCGGCACAATTATTTCCTACGGCGTAAAAGGCAAAGAAGGGCAGAGCAAGTCATCCGATGCCACGCCGTTGACGGTGCCCGCGGCGAAGGAGCTTTCCAACGCGTTCTCCCAGATCTCCAAGCAACTGGAGCCCAGCGTCGTCAACATCAACACGGAATCTACAGTTAAAAATCCCCACGCCCGTGGGCGCCGCCGGGCGCAACCAGGCAATCCCCCGGATAACAGCCCCGATAACGATCAGGACAACCCATTCGAAGACTTCTTCGATCGCTTTTTCGGCGGACAGGGTGGCCCCGGTGGTGGAGCTGATGGCAGCATCCGCGAACGCTCGCTTGGCTCCGGTGTGCTCGTCGACGCAAAGGGTTACATCATCACCAATCGGCACGTGGTAGAGAAGGCCGACCGTGTGCGTGTTCGCTTGCAGGACGATCCACCGGGCGTGCAGCACGATGCCAAGGTGATTGGGACTGATCAGGAAACCGATCTGGCGGTCATCAAGATTGAGTCGACCAAGCCACTGCCCGCAGCCAAGATGGGCAATTCCGACGGAATGCAGGTCGGAGATTGGGTGCTGGCCATAGGCTCTCCCTTCGGCTTGAACGCCACCGTGACAGCTGGCATCGTGTCCTACAAAGGACGCAACATTGTGCCCGGCCGGCAGTTCCAATCGTTTATTCAAACCGATGCCGCCATCAATCCGGGAAATTCTGGCGGACCGCTGGTCAACATGCAGGGTGAGGTGATTGGTATCAACACTGCCATCCTGACTGAAACGAGCTCTTATGCGGGCGTCGGCTTTGCCTTGCCTTCGAATACCGTGGCCCAGGTTTACAACCAGTTGATCGGACCGGAACACCGGGTGTCTCGCGGTTCAATCGGCGTCGAATTCACCGCCCAGCAGAATCCTGCAATCGCACGCGTATACGGCGTGCAGTCTGGCGTGACCATCTCGAACGTCGTAGCTGGCAGCCCTGCGGAACAAGCTGGACTGAAAGTTGGGGACACCATTGTCGCCATCGATGGTAAGGAGTTGAAGGACGGTGACGCTTTGGTTGCCGATATCGCCAGCCGCAAACCTGGCTCCAAAGCGAAATTGAATTTCGTGAGGAACGGCAAGAAGCAGGAAACCACGGTGACGATTGCTGACCGTTCCAAGCTCTTCGCCTCGCGTCTGGGCGAAGATGAGGAAGGCAACGATCAAAATCAACCTACACCCAGCAAACTCGGAGCGACGGTACGCAGCTTGACTCCGGATGTGGCTGACCGCCTCGGCGTTCCCAATGGAAAGGGCGTCGTGGTGACGGACGTTAAGCCTGGATCATTTGCCGAGGATGTAGGACTAGGCCGTGGTGATGTTATCCTCGAAATTAATAAACAGCCCGTTAACAGCGACGCTGATTTCAACCGTATTCAGGCAACGCTGAAGAGCGGCGAGGATGTGGTCTTCCTGGTTCGTCCGCGAGGCTCCGGTCCGCAGGATGGAACTATCTTCATGGCGGGCACACTTCCGTAACTAGGGTCAGGGCCGTTGGAGACTGGCACTGGAAGCCCCGGGCAAGGGATCATTCCAGTGCCGGTCATAAGACCGACATCAAGTCCTCAATTCATGCAAGGAGCTGTTCTGTTCTCTAGACGCCACTTCGTCGCCACGGCCATCTTGCTCTCTGCGACTGTCGCCTGGGCATTCGCGCGAGGCCCGGCCGCATCGTCGAGCAAGTCGGTGCACAAGGACTCTTCCGCTGCTTCAAAAGCGGGGAAGAAGCACAGTACTTCTAAGCATGGCAAGCGCGGAAAGAAGTCGGCGAGTTGGCGGCGCGGCCAACAAAAAATGGATTCCACCCGCGCCCGTGAAATCCAGGAAGCCTTAGTTCGGGAACACTACCTCGACGCGGAACCTACTGGCGTATGGGATCAGCGATCGCAAAAGGCTATGGAAAAATTCCAGGCCGACAATGGTTGGCAGAGCAAGACCGTTCCGGATGCGCGCGCCCTGATCAAGCTCGGTCTCGGACCTAACCACGACCACCTGCTCAATCCCGATAGCGCGATGACGAGCCCCATCGAAACTCCAAACGCAACTGCCCATCCCGCGCCAGGCCCAAATTCCGTGACCTCTGACCCTGTAAACACTTCCAGCCAGCCTCAGAACTGAACGCACAGCCTCGAACTCCGTAACTCATCCTTTCAAAACTGGCTTCGGAAAGTACGGCAGAGGCTGTCCCGAAACGATTGCGCGCGGGTTCCCATCCACCAGCGCGTGAGCTACTTCGGCGCCCCGGAGTTCCGTAACAATGTCGCGAGCTTCGGAAAGGCCTGGCTTCCGGTGTTTCGTGTCATGAGCATCGCTTGCCAATACATGGACGGCATCATGTTCCAGCAGCCAATGGGCGCTGCGGCGAACCGTTTCTCCCCAGAATCCTGTGAATGCCGATGCGGTCACTTGAACTACCACTCCGATTTCCACCCATTCAAGAACGCGCTTCAGACTCTTCTGCAGAATCGGATTGCGCTCCGGGTGCGTGAGGATCGGCACCAGTCCCTTGTCGCCTAGCCGCATCAAGCTATCGCTAATGTGAGGCGGAACGCTGTAGTTGCTGAGCTCGACTAGCAGGTAATTGGTGGATTCGATAGTGAAGCGCGATGCACTCTCAAGTGCCGCCTGAATATTTTCGAAAGAGAGGTGGAAATCGCACCCTAACCCCAGCCGGGGGGTGGGGCCCACAAGCTGCCGCAAGTGCGCTAAGGCCCGGGTCAGATATTCGCGGTCGTAATGATAACGATCGTTGGCATGAGGCGTGGCAATCATGTACTCGACGCCATCCTCTCGTGCCATTCGGCACATCTCTTGCGAGACGTCCCAAGACTTCGGCCCGTCATCCACTTCCGCCAGGATATGGGAATGGATATCGATCACTGGTGGAGGAAGTGTCTCATTGATAGCGCTCCCGGATGAAATCGGCTATGCCCTGGTATGCGTTTGTCAGCGTTTTCTCGTCGGGCAAAAAGACAATGCGGAAGTGCTTTGTGCCGGCCTTCTGGCCGAAGCCCGAGCCGTGCACGACCATGACGTGTTTCTGAAGAATAAGTTCCTTCACGAATACCGCGTCATCCTCGGGAATATCCAGCCGGGGATAAGCATAGAAAGCTCCACGCGGCGAGACGCAACTCACCTTGGGAGTCGAGTTGCACCAACTGACCGTCAAATCACGCCGCGAACGAAGCTTGCTGCGAACCTCAACGAGATGATCCTGCGGACCCTCGAGCGCGGCCTTGATGGCGTACTGTTCAGGATGATTCGCGCATAACCGCGCGCGCAGCAGCCGGTTGATTCCTTCCACGTAGGGGCGGACAGCGGCCGCTTCGCCACTCACGACCCCCCATCCGATGCGCCAGCCCGGAGCAAGATAGTTCTTCGATAAGCCGCCAAAGGTCACGACCGGCACATCCGGCGCGATCGCAGCAATCGAGACGTGTTGATCGTCGTCGAGGATCAACTTGTCGTAAATCTCGTCGGCAAAGATGACGAGGTTGTGACGACGGGCAAGCTCAGCAATCGATTCCAGCATTCGCCGCGAACACACGGAGCCGGTCGGGTTGTTAGGGTTGATCAGTACGATGGCGCGAGTGCGAGGGCTGATCTTGCGGTTCACATCGAGCAGGTCAGGCTGCCAGCCGTCGTCTTCGTTGAGGTCGTACGTATTCAGGTCAATCCCAAGCTTCGCGAGGACTGCGGAATAAAGCGGGTAGTCCGGGCTGGGCGTCAGGATGTTTTCGCCGGGATTCACCAATGCGGCGAGACAGATATCCACGGTTTCGCTGACGCCCGAAGTGACGAACACGTCCTGGATGTTGCTGATGCCTTTGCGCTCGGCCTCGCCGCGAATGGCGTCAAGCGCTTCCCTGATGCCGGAAGATGGGGCATAGCCGTTCTTGCCGTCGCGCATTGCCTTGTAGACCGCTTCGATCATGTGCGCTGGCGTCTGGAAGTCGAAGGTCAGAGGATCGCCGATATTGAGCGGCAGGATCTTGTGCCCTTGCTTAATGACTTCGTCGGCCACGCAGGCAAGATCACGAATAGCGTAGCGGACGTTATCGAGACGGCTGGCAGCGGAAATCTCGCGGCTTTGGGTGAGCGGCATACTTAAAGAAGTTAAACACCCGGGGCAAAGAGGGACACGGAGGAATTTCCGGAATCCAGCACGAATCACGTAGGGACAGGCGCCCCCGCCTGTCCAGCGGAGCAAAGCTCCGCGATCGTGGCCGCGTGGGCGGAGCAGTTTGTATCGACTGGAGGCCGACAGCGCTCCCGAGTGCTGTTGGTTGCGGGGGATTGATCGTCGACGGAAAGGGATTCTGCTGTTTCTGCCGAGGAGCGGCTGAGCCATCCGGGGGGTTCCGCTCCCCCCTCGGTCTATGAAAACAATCGAGTTGGACAGACGAGGGGTGGGCCACTCGCCACGGCTTGGGTTGCAGACGGCGAACTAGGATCCCACGTTTCGCACAAAACGCGAGACATGGGTCACCCGGCCAGCAGCGGCTCTAGGAAGTCGCGGGGCGTGGATCGTAATGGTTCTGTTGCTCGATGATCTCGCCGTTTTCAATGCGAAATGCGTCGAAGACGTAAAGCGTCTTGCCCTTTGCGAGGCCAATCTCGGCCTGCCCGGCAACCCAATCATCATTGTCTGTGTAGTAATGCAAGAATTTAACGCTGCGGACTGCGGGCAGAATGCTGTTGAAAAAGTCGAGGATCGCTTGGCGTCCGCGGATCAGCGCGCTTTCGCCACCTGCGGGATTGAGCGGAGCCCGCAGCGTCGCATCCTTCGCCCACGGAACTTGCGACATGTCTTTCGCCGCGATGCCATCGAAGTACGCCTTCACACTCTGTCGCGAATTGTCGTTCATAACCGCCTCCTTGCAGAGCTAGTGGGAAGTTCGGATTCATCAAGGAACTTCCGTCATCGAACACAATCGTCTGTCGCGAATAAAAACGATGCCTCATCACGTAACAGCAGTTACCTTCTGCAACGTCCGAACGGTAACTCGTCTGCGCATAGGAGTCCAACCCGCATGCACGAACGTGGACTTAGGATCATCGAGTAAGCAGGAGGATATTGTGCCGGCGTATCGCGAGCGTCTTGGTCTCACCTTTGCAAAAACCGCAAAGGGGGGCCACCCGCGAACTACCCCATTCAAGCCAAAAAGCGGGCTTGAATGCGCCAGCCCGCGTTGAATGGGCTCAGGTCCCATGCTCGTGCTCGCCGGGGCGATATAAGTTCAAAAGATTATTTCTCCAGGTAGTCAGTTTGGAATTTTCGGGTACCGCTTAGCTGAACGACAACGGTGCCATCCTTCGCTGCGACAAAATGAGGGACGCCGGCCGGAATGACAATAAAACTACCCGCCGGATACCTTTTGAGCTTCGCTGACTCGAATCTCGCTCCCTCGCCCAGATACCAGGTGCCTTCGATGACTGTAACCAGTTCGTCTTGCGGATGCGTATGCGCGAGGACACGCGCACCGCCAGGTATCTTCGCGCGATCGATCCAGGGGCCGTCTGCGCTGGAGTCGCCGAACAGCTGCGCTCGCTGTCTGCCGTCGGTGTAGTAGCGCGGCGTAAACCACCGTACTTGGTCCGCAGTTAACCCGACAATCTCCTTCTTGCCCGGTTCGGTAAAGCTTGTTGCCCATGCGACTGCTGCAACGATTGTGACCGCGGCACCGGCTGCAGAAAGGATTCTCTTCATCTCTTTCTCCTGTCCAAAACTGTTTTGGTTCCCTGCACTCAGCGTAACCTGGCGATGCTCATGTCTCGGGATTTTTGCGAGACGTGGGGCAGAGGCGTAGGGGCTGGATGCAGAAATTCCATTTCCAATCTCCCCCAAATCCAAAGTTCAGCCGTCACATCCCTCCTTGCCACCGGCTTCTAAAATCCTCCCGTGCCCAGCCGTCTAAAACGCTTCTACGGACACCATGATCTGCACTTCATCACCTGGAGTTGTTACAGTCGGAACCACTGCTCGGCACGGCGCGGCGGCGCGATCTCCTACTGCAAGTTCTGGAACAAATGCGCGAGCGCTACCGATTCGTGGTCGTCGGATACGTAGTTATGCCTGAGCACATCCACGTGCTGATCAGCGAACCTGAGCATGGCACGCCGTCCACCGTGGTTCAGGCGATCAAGTTGGGCTTTGCCAGGCGGGTGCTCGGACCAAGGAAGGTGGCGGTGGCTCAAACCTTGCGCGGGGTGCCCCATGTCTCGCGTTTTTTGCGAGACGTGGGGGACGACCATAAGGATGTATCCGCGGAGGACATCGTCCACCATCGTATCTGGCAGCGTCGTTTCTATGATTTCAATGTCTGGACGGCGCGCAAGCGCCCCACCTCTATCCCAGCGCTTACCAGGGGGTGGCCCCAACTTCGCTATACACTAACCTGCTTGTTCCAAGATATCAGCGACAGTCGAAAAATTCGCTAACCACAATTGGCTCGTTTGCAACTCTGGAACGTGCGCGGAGCGATGGCGTGTACTGGCGCTTGATCCAGCCTGAAACATCGTTTGAGGGGCGCTGCGGCAGGGGCGCGGACAGCTAAGCAGATCGCCGGGTGCCTTCTCCTGTTGCATCACAAGGCGTTTTTCTTTTTGCTCTAGCAGGCGGTTGATTTCCGCTGTTAATTCGAGGAGCTTCTTGGGGTCTTGCTCAACGGCAGCCAACGCGCACAGTTTCTGCCAATGTTCCTGCTGGGCCGGTCCTTGCATGGTCTTACCCTGGTGCGGTCGGAGAGGTATGTACCTGCATTTATCATAGCCCCAATGTCAAGGGTGCCGGTTCGCGCCGGAGGGCCCAGGTTCGCGCCCGTTTTTTGAGAGTAAACCTTCGGCTTCGCTCAGGGCAGGCTCGGGATAAGGAACACTCGCTCGCGTCGCTGAGGGCTTTTGTTTCTCGATCACGGCACAGCGATTTCGGGGCGGGTGGCCAATTCAAGCCGAGTTTTGGCTTGAGTGCGGTAGTTCGTCCGTTGTCCCACCTCCACGCGCCGAAATCTCGGCACATTGGCCAACACTTTTCCTACTCCGGGAAGCCCTGTGCGATGTCTGTACCGCTTTTCCTTGACTCTTCTTATAGATATATAACAATAGATATTTATAGCTCGCAGCCGAATGGGTATGCGAGACGCTAAGTTCTTCGCGCTCAAGATTTTACGTATAAGTCTTTATAACTCATAGATCTTGATGCTCACGCTTGTGCAAGTGCATTGTTTTCATAGACCGAGGGGGGAGGGGGTACCCCGCGCGTCCTTCAGGTCATCGTCCGCGGAAGCGCAATCTCAGCCGTCAAACGGGCAGAAGGAACTGAAATGCCGGGTGCCCTCGGGCACCGGGCTCTCGGGTTAGGAGATCGCTCTATTTTCGAAGGTGGAGAAACATGCGCAAATTCTTCTATGGATTGTTCCTTGGGGCACTCATCCTCCCTCTTATTGCGGCGCTTTCGTTCTTAGCCGGGTGGTCTCCGGTTCAAGCGACTGCTGATCCGCCATCTTGGGAGACTTTCCTAGCCCGCGCTTCATTCGACGCATCGGTTGCTCGGCAAGCGCCCAAGATACAAAATCCGTTTCCAGCGACCAGCGAGAACCTGCTCACGGGCTTGAAGATTTACCGCAACAACTGCTCAGGTTGCCATGGCGATTCGGGAAAACCTAGTCATTGGGGGACGAGCGCTTTTTATCCGCGTGTGCCTCAATTCCATGCTGAGCCACCCAACAAACCGGATTGGCAAATGTTTTGGATCGTG
>JBLNFC010000617.1:0-3709 GCA_050263355.1 Acidobacteriota bacterium | reverse complement strand
CTTTCCAACGCTGGACAATATTTTCAGCTGGTGAAGGTTGAGCATGTGCCGGTGGAAGAGGCGATGCAGCGCGCGTTTGGAATGAACTCCGAACAATTCGAGAAGACCCTAAAAACTTATTTTCAGTCCCTCAGTTCGTTGTTCCTGGCCATGGATCAGTCGAAGGTCCCCGAAGAGCAATCGAGTGGACCACAACTCTTCCGATCGGCTGCGCCCTTCGGGCCAGCGGATGTCGCCATGGTAGTGAACAAGATCCTGGACGATGATGGGCGAGCTACGATGGCTGAAGTTATGGCGCGACAGCCGGAGCACGCGGCGCAAGGTCTGAAGGATTTGCAGACTCTGGCGCAGGATCCGATCGACAATGAGAAGGCGCATCGCATTCTGGGCTTCGTTTACATGCAGAAAAAAGACTTCAAGAAATCGGAAGAAGAGTTGGGAACGGCTGCAGACGAGAACCCCAAGGATATGTGGGTGGCCTACTACCGGGCGCTGGAGAAATTCAAATTATCCCAGGCAAACGCAAAACCGATTGAGGGAGCGCTGGCGAATGTTCAGCAGAATCTTCGGGCTGTCATCGATTGGTATCCGGATTTCGCGGAGGCATATCACTTGCTTGGCCTGGCCGAACTGGAAGGCGGAGGGCTGAATGCCGCACTGGACAGCATGCACAAAGCCATCGCGCTCAGCCCCCGGCGAGAGTGGTATGTGATGAACCTCGCCGATATTTACATCTCGGGGAAGAAGTGGGACAACGGCCAGGAGATTCTGGAGCGGCTGAAAACCAGTTCCAATGCGCAAATAGCAGGGTCCGCGAAAAAAAAGTTGGACGAATTGCCTTTTCTCAAGAAATACGGAATCTGGCCAGACCAGGCCCCCGAGGCACAGAATCCCAAGACGGTCGAGTCGGCGTCTGATAATCCGGGCGCTGCGGATGAGGATTCGGGAGATGATCGGCCGAAGCTGAAGGAACGCCCGCTTGATAAGCGGCCCATTCTGTATGTCAAAGGCAAGATTGTCAGCGTGGATTGTTCCCGATCGCCAGCCGCTGTGGTTACGGTTCTCTCCGGGAAAAGAACTCTGAAGCTGCGGAGCGAGAATTACAAAGCGCTAGTCCTGGTTGGAGCAGATGAGTTCTCGTGTGAATGGCGCAATCAAGCGGCTTCTGTGAACTACAAGGCGAATGGAACGGCGGGTGGAGATTTGGTGTCGCTCGAGGTGAACTAAATTGGATCCGGACGGAGCCTAGAGGCCCCAGGAAAGAGGCCGGTGACGCGGCCCTGAAGGGCCGTTCTTCCATGGACAACGGCGCATTGAACCAATCTTTGGGACCTTCTATTCCCGCGCGAAGACCTGGTATTGCTCTAATTTTCCGTCAGGCATTTCGTAGATGATGATGCCCAGTGTTTTCTGTGGGAACTTGACCCGATAGGTGCGCAGCGTCATCCCGCCTCGTCCTTCTTCCTCTGTTTTGACAAATTCCTCTGGTGTGCCGAGCGGGCCCAGGCTGTCGGCGAAGTCTTTCAAGGCCTGATCATTGAAGTAAAAATTCGCATTGTCGGTTAGCAGAGAACGATCAATCTTTCCGTGCTGCAAACCTTCGAAGATCTGCCTGGTCTGCTGCAGTTTAGGATCGCTGCCTGACGCAGAGGTCCCGAACAGGAGAGGCGCGATGCGGCGTGCGATCTCACCTGCGGCGCTGGATGCGTCTTCGTTAGTGAGCACGGTGATGGCCGCCTTATCGTCGGGAAAGACGATGTTCTGTGAGGTGAATCCGGAAACCTCGCCACTATGCGCAACGACGCGGTGGCCCAGGATGTTGTCGATATCCAGTCCGAGTCCGTACTTGGTTCCTTCTCCGTTCTTCAGGCGGACCTCAGTCTGCATATCGCGGTACGACTCAGGCTTGAGCAGACGCTGCTCGATCATGCCGATATTCCAGCGCGCAAGATCCTGTGGCGGCATAGCCAGTTCGCCCGCAGCGAAGAGCCACCCTCTACCCTCTTTCGGCGCCGGACGCAGGGGACCCAGGGCATAGCGGAAGTACCCGGCAGCGTCGGTCTGAGTCAGGCGATTTTGGTCGATATTCATCACCGACTTCATGGCCAGTGGAGTAAAGATGCGATCGCTGAGGAACTGCAACAAAGGCGTGCCTGACGCTTTTTCCGCGATCAGTCCGGCAATCACAAAATTCGTATTGCTGTACTGCCACTTGGTTCCGGGCTCGAAGTCGAGAGGCTTGCGCGCCCAGCGGTCGAGGATGTCACGCGCGGTGACATCATGCAGCATGAAGGGAGGGGCATAATCCTGCGGCCAATAATCCTGGTAGCCAGAGGTATGGGAAAGCAATTCGCGGATGGTGACCTCGTTGGCGCGCGTCAGGTCGGGAAGAAACTTGCCCACGGGATCGTCCAGCGAAAGCTTCCCCTGTTCCGCGAGCATCAGGATCGCCGTGGCAGTGAACTGTTTGCTGACCGATCCGATGCTGTAACGCATGTCGGGGCGAGCAGCCATGCGCGGGTCCAGTCGCGCGTCGCCATAGGCTTGCAGATAAGCAATCTGGTTATGCTTAACAATGGCTATGGATGCGCTGGGAACGCCGGTACGCGCCAGGACCTCACGAGCAACTTTGTCGATGTTGTCACGAACTGGCGCCGGAAGCTGGGAATTGGACTGAGCGACTGAGAAGCTGGAGAGGAAAATGATGACAATAAAAAAGGCGGCTCTGCTGACCCGGGGAGAAATCACCATCAAGGCTCCTTTGCGGCGACGGGCGCGAGTTTAACATAGCGCCGCAACCGACACCGGCACACTATCGAACCTTTACAGTGAGACTTCGCGATAAGGAAATTCAGTCAAGAAGCAGCGACAACGCCAGGCGCCACGCGTCGTCCACCACTTTTCTACACCAGTCAGAATCGTGACGCGATGAACCGTTCGCCCCTGAGGGCTGCTTCGATCCCTTCAACGATTTGCTTGGGATTGCTCTTAGATACGAGCCCGGAGATACCAGCCCGGCGGGACGATTGGGCTAGTTGCGCATCGACGTACATGGAGCAAAGCACGACGGCAATGGGCCGATGAAGTTTGGCAATCCTGCGAGCGACCTCGAGACCATCCATGCCCGGCATGGCCAAGTCGAGCACGACGACGTCAGGATTCAGTTCCTGCAGTTTCTGTAAAGTTTCCTCGCCATCGGACGCCTCGCCGCACACGTCCCAACCCTCGTGCTGCTCCAGCAGGTGGCGCAACGACTTGCGAACCTGTTCTCCATCATCGGCAATGAGGATGCGTGCCATAATCAAATCTGCTCACTGATGCAGGCGGGCTTTTGAAGGTTTCAGCCGAACGCGGAGTATATCGCACCAACAACTCTGGTCGAGAAACGGTTGCCAGCGCGTCTGCAACCTTGGGGCGTGCCTCACAATGTTGGATAGGATTCACTTCAGCATACAAACCACGCCCATCCTGGCAAATAGTCAATCCTCAAGCAGTTGCTGGCGAAGGCCGCAGCCAGTAAGGGGTAGGACAGAAAAATTTTTGGAAGTCCGGTTCGCACGCAGCGCTTAGCAAACGATAAAATCGATGTTTGAAAGTTGGTTCACCACCTCGCCGACAACTTCAACTTACCATGTCAGAGATGAATCCGCACTTCCACCCTGAGCTCGAGGGAGAATATGTCGTCTACGTCGACGCGTCGCGCCGTTAC
>JBLNFC010000616.1:0-5944 GCA_050263355.1 Acidobacteriota bacterium | reverse complement strand
AGGCCATCCACCAGGTACCCGAGCAAAATAATCAGTATCATCACCGCGATTACCTGGCTCATGTCGTTCAGGTCGCGTCCCATCATTAACAACTGGCCCAACCCCAGGCTCACGAAAATCCTTTCACCGGAGATGAGCGATCTCCACGCGAAGGCCCATCCCTGCTTCAGACCCGTCACGATGTACGGCAAACTGGCTGGCAAAGTGACATGCCAGAACAACTGCAAGCCGCGTGCACCCAGGTTGCGTCCAGCCATGGAGTAAATCTTTGGCAACTGCTTGCGCCCGGTCTCCATGCTGATGGTCACCGACAGAAGCGAGCCCATCACCACCACAAAGAGAATGGCTTTTTCCGTAAGTCCGAACCACAGCACTGCGATGGGTAGCCAGCAGATGCTGGGCAGGCTCTGCAAGCTGACCAGCAGGCCACCTACCGTCTCTTCCAGGAATTTATTGCTGGCGAGGCCCAGCCCCAGAAACATCCCGAGCACAACCGAAAGCGCGTACCCGAGCACCATGCGTTTCATGCTGACCGCAATGGCGATCCAGAAGCTATGGTCCAGAAATCCCGCCCACATCGCTTCGCCAACGCCCCACGGCGTCGGAAACAGATACGGCGGCCAGATCTTCATCTTGGCCAGCAGCGCCCACACTCCGATTAGAACCGAATAGAAGAGCACGTATCTAAGCGCGCGCATCATGTCCGTATTCCTCCTCGAGTGACTTGTTGATTTCCTCGCGCAGGTCATTGAGAATCTCGCGGGCCGCCCCGGCTACATCCGCATCTTCCAGGTGACGCGGTCTGGGCAAATTTACCGTGTACTCGCGCTTCACCCTTCCTGGACGAAAGGTCATCAAGGCCACACGGTCGCCTAAGCGAACTGCCTCGCGTACATTGTGTGTCACAAAGATGATGGTGCGTCCTGTCTCCGTCCAGATACGCTCCAGCTCGTCGTGCAGCAAGTCGCGTGTTTGCGCGTCAAGAGCAGCGAACGGCTCGTCCATCAAGAGAACATCGGGTTCCGTTGCCAGCGCACGGGCCAAAGCCACGCGCTGCCGCATTCCCCCCGAGAGTTGGTGCACATAGCTGTCTTTGAATTTCGCCAGATGAACCAGCCGCAGGTATTCGCGAGTCTTCACTTCCCTTTCCTGCCGTGATGCGCCTTTCATCCTCATCCCGAATTCGACATTTTGCCCGACCGTGAGCCAGGGAAACAGGCCCAGTTCCTGGAAGATGAGGATGCGATCCGTTCCCGGTCCTTGAACCTCGTCGTTGTCGATCAGTACTTCGCCTGAGGTCTGGCGGTGCAAGCCCGCGATCAGGTGCAATAACGTCGACTTGCCGCATCCAGAAGGACCAACAATGCAGAGGAACTCCCCGCAGCGCACATCCAGGAAGATGTTCTGCAAGGCGTGCAGCCGCTCGCCTGAGTTGGTGTTGTAGCTCAGGCAGATGTTTTGCAGCGAAACCTTGGGATTCTCTACCCCCTCAGCGGGCGCCGGCATCACAGCGGGCCCCGAACCGAAATTCACGGGAAAGAGTCCGCGCCTCGTGCCACGATGATCTTCGCCAAAACTCGAAATAGCGGCCGCTGCCCTGCGTAGCATGGGTGTCATTGGATCGCCTTCTTTCCCTTCTCTGTCACAACTTGGTTCAATAGCGACAGGTCATACAGCCCGGATAGATCGGGCATCTGCCGGCCCAGAAAACCGGCATCAAATGCCGAGCGCGCCGCATTCAATAGCGAGGCCTTCAGCGGATCGTAAGTGACCTGCAGCCGTCCAAAAGAATCATTCAGAACGTCAGCCGAGAGTGCTTTGCCCGTCTCCTTCGAAATCTGCTGGTTCAATAGCTGCTTGGCTTCGTTCTGATGACCATTGATCCAGTCCGTGAGTTCGACATGCGCCGCCAGCCACTTTTTCACCAGATCCGGATGCTCCTTCAGAAACTTGGTGCTGACAATCAGGTGCGCGGTGATGAACTGTCCGTTGGGCCACAGCGTGCGCTCATCCAGGAAAAGCCGCCCGTTAGCTTCGCGAATAAGCCGTGACGCCCACGGTTCGGGTGCCCACGCGCCATCCAATTCTTTCTTTAGGAACAAGGTCAGCTGGTCGGGATTCGCAATGGGGATCACCTGTACATCGCCGCCCTTGTCATTCGTCTTCAGACCGTTGGATTTCAGCCACGCGCGCAGCGCCACGTCTTGGGTATTGCCCATCTGCGGCGATGCGATGCGCTTGCCATGAAAATCCTGCGCCTTCTGAATGCCTGAGTCATTTCGCACCACCAGCGCCGCTCCCCCGCTGGTCGCCCCAGCAACGATGCGCAGCGCCTGGCCATTCGAGCGAACATACCCGTTGATCGCCGGATTCGGCCCCACGTACGTCATATCGATCGCGCCCGCAAACAAAGCCTCGATCGCCGACGGACCTGCATTGAAACTTTTCCAGTCGATCTTTACCTGCGAGCCCATGGCCTTTTCGAACCAGCCATTAGCTTTTCCGACCATGGCCTGCGGATGAGTAATGTTCGGGAACGCTCCCACCCGAATCACCGCGCCCTGCGCGAAGACCAACCCCGTCGCTGTAAAAAGAAAAATTGCCAGGAACAGCCCAAGCCTAGTTCTCATGCATCCCCTTGTTGCCGTGCACTAGCATCGGAAGAACACCGCTTTCTGACTTTTTACGATTCCGCTTCTTGTTGCCGCCCTGCGACTCGGGCTCATTCACGATGTCGGCCAGCGTGGTGCTTTCCAAAATTTTCGCAGCGGCATCCCTCACTTGCAGGAACACCTGGTAAAGACCGCGGTGTGGCAGGTCACGATCAATCAGCGCCCGCAACGACTCAGCGTCACCAAACGGGGCGAGCGGTCCATCAATCAGTCGGATGATCTCGCTCAGCCGTATCTCGGAAGGCGCGCGACGCAGCTGGTAGCCGCCCTTGGCGCCACGCACACTCTCCACCATGCGGGCGTTCTTGAGTTCGAGCAGAATCAGTTCGAGAAACTTTTCCGGCAGGGTCTCTTCATACGCAATGTCGCGAATTTTGATCGCGCCCTGTTGGTAGTGTCGTGCCAGCATCATCATGGCCTGCAACGCGTACAAACCCTTCTGAGAGACTTTCATAAGATGCCTCTACTCACCGATAAAGTCTATTTAAATAATAGACTTTATGGGAATAGCAATTCTGGGACCAGTTCCCACTTAGGAAATAGTCTTGTAAGCTGCTGAAACAACAAGGCTTAAGAAATCAGCTTGGGGGCTTTCCGGGAAAAGAGTGCAGCTGATTGCACTTGGCCCCATATGTGGGACGCACTCGGCCGCTGTGGGGACAGGTCCCTAACGCGTCCAGCCGAACACTTGCAACTAGTTGATGGCTTTATTAGTCCCCGGTGAGGAACCGGTACTGCTGCGCATTCAGAGGCACAACACTGAGTCTCCCCTGCCGCACCAACGGCGAATCGGCGAACGCCGCAGACGATTTCGCCTCAGCCAGCGTGACCGGCTTCGCAATCCCCTTCCCTACCTTGATCTTCACCCGCGGATTCTTCGGATCGGAATCATCGACAGAGACAACCGTCGCCGTGCCCACCGCCTGCTTCTCGTCTCCCGTGTGATAGATCACGAGTCGCTCGCCCGGCTTCATGGTCCGCAGATTTTTCAGCGCGACGGGATTGCTGACGCCATCCCAAATGGTGGTTTTCTCTCGCTGCAGATCAGCAAACGAGTAAGTGGAAGGCTCGGTCTTTAGCAGGTAGTCCATCGCCGAATTGTAACTCCTCCCGCCTTGTCATTCCGCGCCTATCCTTGTCATTCCGAGTAGCCCGCGCCGAGCAAATGCGAGGTAAGGCGACCGAGGAATCTGCTTTTCGCCGCCAAAACACCCAGCAACCTACCCTCGTCCTAACGGCCACAGCACACCGGCGTGCACTCATCCGCCATTTTCCTGAACGTTCTAGTTCCTTCGTAACCTGTCACCAGAGGATCATTACGTGTCATAGTCCTTTGCCATGGCAGCCTCCCCCATTCAGTACTCGCAACAACGCGCTCCTCGTGTGAAACTGGCGGGCTCGATCCTGGTACTCCTGCAACTGGAAGACCGCAGCCAGGTCCGAGCCCGTCTTAACCAGCTCTCGGTAAACGGCGGCGTCTTACAGCTTTCCGAGCCTCTCCAGGAAGAGCAACCCGTCGAAGTCATGTTTCACATCGGGTCAACCACAGTGCGCGCCCAGGCCGCCACCATCTCTCCCATGTGGGCGACTCAAGGATGCCTCCAGCCTTTCCGCTTCACCGCGGTTCAACCCGAGACTCGGCAACAGCTCGCTACCGACCTCGAATCGTTTTACGGGGCTGAGACAAGCTGCGAATCAGGAACGCGCTACGAGGCGGATGTACAAGACGAGTCGGTCACCAGCTACAGCGCAGAGACACGATACGAGCCTGCCGGCGCTTACGAATCAGTTACAGAATATGAGCCGGTCGCGATCTATAACGCAGACACCGCGCCCGAGACTTACGAACCTCCCGTCGAGGTCCTTGATGCCTTCGTCGACGAGTTGGACGACGCGCCCACTCCCAATGAAGTGGTTCTTTACTTTGACCGCCCAGAAGATGCGATGCACTTCACCGTCGCCCTCAGCTCGGTTATCTTCAACGATGCGACAGCACGTACGCGCGAGGACATCACGAAGTTAGCTCGCGAGATCGCTAAGATCAGCCGCGTCACCACTAAGGGGACGTTGAAGCCCGCTGCTGCCCTGAATCAAAAAGCTCTGGTACAGTAACCATCCAACAAAACTGGGCCTCGTGCCCCAGGTTCGCGCCCGTTTTTTGAGCGCTCACCTGGGGAGCCACGAACCTTACGCCTTCTTGTTCCCAGCCATCTTCACCGCCTTCGCCCGAATAAACGCGTACGGCAACTGCGGCAGAGGATTGAAAGTCGCAACCTGCGTCAAATATTCCTTCGCTTTTGCGCTGTCACCCTTTCCCTGGTACGCCTCGTAAAGCCGATACAGGTTCCGCGGATTCTGCTGATTGGCCTGCTCCAATTCCGCGATCGCGTTGTCGTATTTCTTCTCCGCCAGCGCAATCACCCCGGCCAACTCGTGTGCTTGCTTTACCTGCGCAGGATTGCCCGATGCCTCAGCACCCTTGCGATACTCTTCCGCTTCGGCCTTAGCCGTCGCATAGTCCTTTTTTCCGGCCGCCACCATCGTCAGGTTGAAATGATTTTGTAGCTTCGCGTTGTTCTTGATTTCATCAGGCAGACTCGAACCCACTGTCTTCTGCAGCGAATCGTCAAAAGTTTTCTTCGCCTCGTCGAACTTCCCTGCTGCCAGCAGAATATTTCCCTTCGCCTGAAGATCAGCCGCCATCGACCCGGCGTCGTTCTTCTTTTCGGCTACGGCGTACTCTCTGTCGATTGCCTGAACCGCCTGATCCATCTTGCCGCTGTCGGCCGCGACCACCGCCATGCCAAACAGCGCCAGTCGTGTTTCCCCGTCGCTGCGTGCGCCATCGATAATCTTCTGCAGCTCCGCGGTCGCTTCCTGCGGCTTGCCCATATAAGTAAGGTCCGCCGAAATCCCGAAGTGCGAGGCCACGAAATGCGGGTCCACAGACAGCGCCTTCCTGTACTGGGCAATCGATTCGTCGAACTTCCCCATGGTCAGCAGCAACTCCGCATAAGAATCGTAAGGATTGGGATCATTCGGAATCAGCTCGATATATTTCTTGAAAGCCTGCTCAGCGCTGGCGTAATCACGTTGCTGCCGGTACGCGTAGCCCAGAATGTTGTAGGCCCCCGAGTAGTTGGGCGCGATTTCCGTCGCCTTCTTGTAGTGCTCCACCGCCTGCCCGAATTCTTGCTGCCCGAAGTAGTAGCCGCCCAGCGCAAAATGCGCGCGTTCATCGTTCGGATATTGGGCCACAAGTTTGTCCAGAT
>JBLNFC010000615.1:0-4052 GCA_050263355.1 Acidobacteriota bacterium | reverse complement strand
CTGATTCTATTCCTGGTGCCGTCTGTGCTCGAGGCTCAGAGTCGTACAGGGGCCAGTCAGATGCAGTTGGAGCAGATGGCGAATAGGTTTGCTCCGACGCCCTTGAGAGTAGGGCTCTCCTCCCTATCCCCTGGTGACCGGCAGGCGCTGGTAAAGCTGATCCAGGCCGCTCGCATAATCGATGAAATCTTCATGAAACAGCTCTGGAGCGGAAACCCCACCCTGTATCAGCATCTGCAAAAAGATACTTCTTCTCTCGGTGAGGCACGACTCCATTACTTCTGGATTAACAAGGCGCCGTGGTCTGAAATCGACGAATACAAGGCATTCTTGCCCGGAGTCCCCGGACGCAAGCCTTTGCGTGCGAATTTCTATCCGGAAAAAATGACGAAGCAGGAGTTCGAGCGCTGGCTCGACGGGCTTTCCCCGATTGAGCAGGAAAACGCTAAGGGCTTCTTTACGGTAATCCGCGATAAGGCTCAAGCCTCAAAGCTACATGGCAATGCCGAAGAAAATTCGGCAACCCCGTTCCTCGCCGTTCCCTACAGCGATGAGTACAAGGATGAATTAACACGGGCTGCGTCACTTCTGCGCGAGGCTGCCGGTCTTACCGACAACGATTCGTTGAAGAAGTTTCTCGAGACCCGCGCTGCCGCCTTTCTTTCCAATGATTACCACGAGAGCGACATGGCATGGATGGAGCTTGATGCTCCGCTCGATATCACAATAGGTCCTTACGAAACCTACAATGACGAATTGTTCGGCTATAAAGCGGCATTTGAAGCCTACGTAAACCTGCGCGATGAGCAGGAGAGCGCGAAGCTTGCGGTTTTAGCGAAGTACCTCCAGGAAATCGAAAATAATCTTCCCATCGATCCGCAATATAGAAATTCCAAGCTAGGTGCCGCCGCCCCCATCCGGGTGGTGGATGAAATTATCAGTGCGGGCGATGGCGCACATGGAGTTCAGACCGCCGCGTACAACCTTCCTAACGACGACCGCGTAGTTCAGCAAAAGGGCAGTAAGAGAGTAATGCTTAAGAATGTCCAGGAGGCAAAGTTCAGGGCTGTTCTTCTGCCTATCGCCAGAAGAACACTTTCCCGGAACGCCATGCTGGATGTGAATTTCGATTCATTCTTTACTCACATCCTCGCCCACGAACTTACCCATGGCATCGGTCCTCACCAGATTAAAGTTGGAGATCGCGAGACGAATCCGCGGTTCGAACTCAAGGAGTTATATAGCGCGATTGAAGAAGCCAAGGCAGACGTCACCGGCCTTTTCGCGCTGCAATACCTGATGGACCATAGCAAGGAATTGAAATTGGGAAATACACTGCCCACCGACGAAGCAGCGCAACGGCAGCTGTACGTAACCTTTCTTGCCTCTTCCTTCCGCGAGCTGCGGTTCGGGTTGCACGATGCCCATGGTAAGGGCATGGCAATGCAGTTCAATTACCTGATGGACAAGGGTGCCTTCGTTCCGCACGGGGACGGCACATTCAGTGTCGATGAGAACAAGGCGAAGAGTGCCGTCCGCGAGCTTGATCATGATCTGCTGACGATCGAGGCTGAAGGTGACTACGCAGCCGCGAAGAAAATGTTGGATGAACTCGGGGTTGTGCGGCCGATCCTGAAGCGAGCGCTCGCCCGATTGCAGGACCTTCCCACCGATATTGAGCCCATCTTTGTTACCGCCGAGGAGCTCGCTCCATCTACTAGCGCGCAAGGAGTTGTCACACCGCCACGCCCCGAAAACAGAAAAGGATCAAAAAGCCGAAGCACAAGACGGTAACCTATGAAGCAGGAGTCGCAGCTTTGGCGGCGGCACGGAGTAACACAAGGGCGGTGACGTCGTTTTCTGCGCGAGGCTTGTTCGTAAACTCCTCGCTTGCATCGAGGACCTTGCCGCATAGTTCTTCCGCGCTGTTGACATCCGCTTTCAAGAGCGTGCTCTTCACCCGATCCAAGCCAAACTCTTCTCCGTTTTTCCTTCCTTCGGTGACTCCTCGTGATACCAGCAGCATCGCCGCATCGGGCTCAAGCGCGGTAGTCGGCGCGTCATGTGTGACGTGAGAAAAAAGCCCGAACGGCAGGCCAGTAGCTGGAAGCAAAGCAATTCCTGTGGAGTCCCGCAGAAGCGCCGGAGTGTGTCCCGCGTTGCTGTAACAAACGGTGCCCAGCGACTCGTTGAAGCAGCCCACAAATGCGGGACAGGAACGAACGCCGCCAGCCGCGTCCATGATCGTGCGATTCAATTGAAGCGATAGCTCGATCATCGCATTCGCCTCATTGATGTCATCACGGGAAAAGAGTTCCAGGCCCAAGCTGCGAAAGGTGTGCTGCGCAGCCGAGACGATGCTCTGATTTTCCTGAAAGCGGCCCGCGACATCGAGCAACCCAAAGAGCACGAGATGGGGCGCGACCCTCAGAAAATCGTAGAAGTCTCCGCCAACGCGATCACCATGGTAAACGGCCGCCATGCTGGCCGTGGTCATAACCGGTATGGCTATGGGTGCGGGTTGCCGCGCACCAGTGGTCTTTGCTCTCTTCAGAAAAGGTAAACGCATGGCGAAACGAACAGGAACTTACCACAACTACGAATACCTGGCGAGCGTGATTACACTATCGGTTGTACTTGTTTTTCAAAAAGCCCCCGACCTCATTTTGTAACCGGGCATAGTCGGAGTGAACTGTACCCCGGAGAGCCTGTTCGGTACTACTACCTTCGCCGATTCGTTCCACGATCTGGCGAACTCCGCTGAGGCCATAAGTATCCTGGATATACTGCACCGCGGCGAGCGACTCCGCGTAAGCAAGCGCCGCCTCGCCGCTGGAGAATCGTGCAAAGCTGCCTTCCAGAGCGTAGAAGGGTATCTCGTGACCGTCCTGAAACAACTGGGCAAGCCGCTGGCCGACGCCGCTCAGCGAGCGTGGCTCGACAGCCTGGGCTATACCCTCGTGCAACCACTGCGGACAGCGCCCATGCGACAGCTGGTTGATGAAGGAATGGGCCAGTTCGTGTTTCAATACACGAGCCAAATCCGGAGTCACAGAGTCAAGTCCGCTGACGGGAATGCGTAACTTTCCATCATTCAAGGCGCCGCTCCACGCGGGTGCCTGAGTTACATCGAAGTACGCCTGTTCTGTATAAAGAACAACGGGAATGCTCTCGCGCGGTGACGCTCCGAGTTCGCGCACCAGATCGTCGTACTCGGACTCAAGTGTCATGAGGATCGATCGGCGCAGATTGTCGGACGTCTGCTTGCCTTCATAGTGCAATGTGAAATGGCTGCTGGCGCGCTCGGAGAATGCAGACTCCGCTTTGATTTCGCGTTCAGCCTTCGCGATGTACTGTTCGACAGCTGCGTCGGGGCGCAGTTCCAGTGAGCGCTTCCAAGAACGAATCGCTTCCCGGCTGCGGTCGGAAGCAAATTGAACGACTCCGAGGACCGCGAAGCTATCGGCGGAGTTCGGAGCTAGTTGGACCGACCGCTGCGCGTAAGATAAAGCTTGCTTCAGAGAGCCCATGCGTACGAGCAGGGCTGCGTAATAGTTTAGGATTGTTGGGCTGCCCGGTTGAAGCCGCAGGGCGGAATCGAAATATCCACGAGCTTGCGGCAGATTGCCGGTTTCGAATTCATGCTTTCCGGCGACGAAATAAGCCGCTCCCGCAACCTCTGGTTTCGCGGTACGTTCCAAGGATGCCAGGGCGTCGTTATCTACATGACCCTCACGAAGAACCTGCGCGGGAAGGTCGCCCCCGGTCTGCAATTCGTCGTTGGGCACAAAAGAAGGGACTTCTTCTTTGCTCACACCCGTAGAAGAACGGACTTCGGGCGGAACACCGCCTTCTTCGACGCGCTCTACCAACGATTCGGGGATGGCGTAGGAATCGTCACCGACATCGTATCGAAGATGAGTGCCTTCCTGACGTACGTGATCGGCCCAGATTTTTCGGCCGTTCTTCAGATGGATAACGTCGGCGGAAGATACCGCTGCGCAAGTCGTAATCGCGAAGAGGAGAATGACACTGCGCGAACTCACAATAGC
>JBLNFC010000614.1:0-3460 GCA_050263355.1 Acidobacteriota bacterium | reverse complement strand
CGACTTCGTTCCCAACTACGATGAGTCGACACTTGAGCCTGTCGTTCTGCCGGCACGGGTGCCAAACCTGATCATTAACGGATCAAACGGAATTGCCGTCGGGATGGCGACGAACATTCCGCCCCACAATTTAACAGAAGTGGTAGACGCGACCATCACATTGGTGAACAATCCGGCCGCAAGCCTCGGGGAAATTCTGCAATTCGTTAAGGGCCCCGACTTCCCGACGGCCGGCATCATCCATGGCAAGGCGGGCATTCAGCAGGCTTATCAGACCGGGCGCGGCCGTTTCATGATGCGCGCCAAAGCCGCCATCGAGAACATCAACAAAGATCGCCAGGCCATTATTGTCACCGAGATCCCCTACCAGGTGAACAAGGCACGTCTGATTGAGCGGGTCGCAGAGTTGGTCAACGACAAACATATCGAGGACATCTCCGATATTCGCGACGAAAGCGATCGCGAAGGCATGCGCATCGTGCTCGAACTAAAGCGCGGAGCCGAGCCTCAGATCGTGCTCAACCAGCTTTTCAAGCACACGCAGATGCAGGAAAGCTTCAGCATGATTTTCCTGGCGGTCGTAAACGGGCAGCCCAAGGAAATGGGGCTGGTGCAGGCGATCAAGTACTTCATCGACCATCGCGTCGATGTAGTGCGACGCCGCACTTCGTTCCTGCTGCAGAAGGCGCGTGACCGCGAGCACATCCTGGAAGGCTACCAGCTCGCGCTTGATCACCTTGATAACGTAATCGTGATTATTCGCGGAAGCGGTAACCGTGGCGAAGCCCGCGAGAATCTGGTTGCTTATTTCGCTGGCAAGAAAATCGATATCAATACCACGGGTCGCTCTCCGAAGCTCGACCCGGAAAAGCCGTTTACCAGCAGGCAGGCAGACGCGATTCTCGAATTGCAATTGCACCGCCTGACTCGCCTCTCGATCGACGAGATCGTGAACGAGTTGAAGCTGACTCGCGACAACATCGCTGATTTCGAGTCAATCCTGGCTTCGGAGAAAAAGCTCCGCAACGTCATCGTGAAGGAACTTGAGGAAATCAAGAAGCAGTACGGCGATGAGCGCCGGACAGTCATCGAAGACGAGGCCGCCGAGATCAAGCTGGAAGACCTGATCGCCGATGAGCAGGTGGCGGTCACGGTCAGCCACTCCGGTTATCTGAAGCGCACGCCAATCTCGACGTACCGCATGCAGCGGCGCGGTGGCACCGGTCGTACGGGCATGAAGACGCGCGATGAGGACTTCGTCGAGCATCTATTCATCGCCTCAACCCACGCTTACATTCTGATCTTCACCAACACCGGGCGTGTTTACTGGCTCAAAGTCTACGAGATCCCAGATGTGGGCGCCGCTGGAAAGGGCAAGCACGTGGGTAACCTGGTCTCGTTGCAGGCCGGCGAGAGTGTGCGAACTATGCTCGCGGTGCGCAACCTTGAAGAACCAGGTCGATACATACTCTTCGCCACCCGCAAGGGCACGGTGAAGAAGACCGAGTTGAAGGACTTCTCCAACGTGATGTCGCGCGGCATCATTGCAATCGGCATTGACAAGGACGACGAACTGGTCGGGACCACGCTCACCGATGGAAATCAGATCGTGTTCCTGGCGTCCCATGACGGCCAGGCGATTCGTTTCGACGAAGCCGATGTCCGTGCGATGGGCCGTCCGGCCTACGGCGTGCGAGGCATGAACCTGGACAAAGGCGATTACATCGTAGGTATGGCAACCACGCCGAAGGACCCGAAGAAAGCCGAGGCCGATCTTGAGAAGGCAAAGGCCAAAGCTGGTGTGCCCGAGGCGACTGCGACCGACGAAACCATTCCGATCAAAGGCTCGCTCATCTTGTCGATAACCGAAAACGGCTTTGGGAAACGCACGCCCGCAGATGAATACCGTCTTCAGGGCCGAGGTGGCTCAGGTGTGATCAACGTGAAGACCACCGAACGGAACGGGAAGGTTACCGGCATCGCTCAGGTCACGGAAGAATCAGAGGTCATGCTGATCAGCCAGTACGGCAAGATCATTCGAATGGACTCGAGCACGATCCGCGAATCGGGCCGCGCTGCTCAGGGAGTACGCCTGCTTCACCTAGAGCCAGGAGATCGCGTCGCGGCAGCCGTGGTGATTCCGCCGGATGAGGAGCCAACCAACGGTACTGGAACCTTGTTGCAGTAGCAGAGCTCTCCAATAACTGTGGAGCGGGTCTTTGACCCGTCTTTTTTCGATCCCTGTGCGCGGGCGAGGACACCTGTGGTTCCAACTTCAGTGTCACGCGGGCTACTTAGGTTTCTTGCGCTGGTCCGTCTTCGGCTTTGTGTACTCGATGCGCACGGCCACGTCGAGTCTCCGGCTAAGGAAGCGTTCCAGCACTTGATCGGACGGTTCGGGCGACTCGTAGCTCAGATTAAGATCCACGATCTTGTCCGCAAAAACGTACAGCTTGTCTCCTGGAACTTCTTTCCAGTAAGCCTCGGTTTCTGCAGAGCGCATCGCATCCTTGTCCTGGAGGAATGAACGGCGGTCGAAGCGCACAGCTTCGGTCAGGATTACGCCCGTAAGCTTGCCATCTCCATCAACGAAATGTTCGGACACTGTGCCGCGATACAAATTGTCGGAGACGGTCAGTATGTTCGCGCGAACAACCGTGTTCCTGTCAGCAAAGACAAACGGCGTGAGCAGGGGGTGCCATTCCGAAATCCGCGAGAACAGAAACTTATCGGCGAACCAGCGATAGAACCGGTTTGATTTGAACCTTCCATACGATCCGGCCAGGTATCCAAAAAAGAGGCCGATTGCCGCTGTTAGGAAGTAAAACCAGAACAGAAAGACGACTTGGCGGTGCCAGGTACGGTCCAATGCTTCCCAAAAAGACGGCCCGGCAGCGGTGAACTGCTGCTCGCTGTAAAGGCAGCTCGCAACTGTGCGGTAGTCGCTGAGGCGCAACTCGGGATGATCGGCTCGGACAGGGAAATTGTCCAGCGGCGGGACATACCAGGCAATCAGTAGTGCGAGGATAAACGGGAAGATGGTAGTGATCACGGCTCGGGTGGCTTGCTCCGTGGTGGTGCCCACCAGGATGCGCAGCGGGATGAAGAGACGGTAAAGCGAACGGAAAAGTAGTCCCGGAACTACGATGTAAAGCGCGAGGAGAAGAGAAGCAGCGAGCGCAATCACCTAGCACACCTTACATACCCAAGGAGGGGCTACACCGGGGCCGGTTGAGGTACCGGGCCGATGATCAGTTCTTCGCCGTGAGGCCCGAGTAGTTTGATGGATTGTCCACGTTTGAGCGCGCTCAGAATGTCGCTGGTGCGGCGATCGATTTCTTCGCGCAGCCACGAGGGCAGCGAATCTTGGTCCAGCAGGTCCGCTAACTTGCTGAGATCGGTAGCTGTCATTTGAGAGTGGGCGAATCGCCAAAAACGTCCACACGGGCCAGACGGCCCG
>JBLNFC010000613.1:0-5710 GCA_050263355.1 Acidobacteriota bacterium | reverse complement strand
GGGAACTCAAGTTAACAACTAACTCGGAAGCGCCGGGAGGACCTGTGTCAGCATCAGTCTCAGTTGCGCGCGTGCAAAAGCGAACCGAAGGGAACGAGCGCACATGGACATCGGAGCCGACGCTGAAAGAAGTCCTCCTGCTGTGCGTGGTCTGCTATGCCCTGTATTTGCTGGTTCTAGCATTGTTGGGCAATTACTGGCATCTGTTCAAAACCTTCGGCGACAATCAACCCTATGTCCGCATCGCAGAAGCCATTCGCAGCTGGAACTTCGGCTTGATCAAGGAATGGCAATTCTTTGGGCTGCCTTACGTGATGGTGGCGTTCTCATTTGCTACCCACACGTCGTACTGGACAGCGATTCTGTCTCTCTCCGTGATATCTGCGTTTGTTGCCACCAGCATTTCTCAACGCTTGTGGGGTGGGTGGGTTGCGGGAATTTTTGCGGTTTGTAGCCGCGAGTGGATGGAAAGAGCGCTTATCGGGGGTGCGGAACCTCTGTTCCTGGCGCTTGTCTTCGGATCCTTTCTCGCCGCCCGGCGGGACAAGTGGTTGCTCGCCGCGTCTTTGGCAGCATCCAGCGCAGTAGTTCGGCCCATGGGTATCTTCGCGCTTGTTGCTCTCGGGATCGTCTTATTGATCCGCGGCCAGTACAAGAAATTTGTCGCAGCCTGCTTCGTCGGTGGCGCAATAGGAACCCTATATGTGCTTCCGCTGAAACTCTACATGGGATCGCCTCTAGCCAACGTAAAGGCTTATGGCGCAGCCGACGGTAGCGGTGGAAGACCTCTCACTCTGCCCTTCTACGCTCTACTACAAAACCAAATGCCGCAGCTGTCCACCAATCTCAACGTGGCCCGTGCCTCTTTCTGGATTGTGCTGGTCCTGCTGGGAATCGCCGCGACATTCCGCAACGAGCGCTTTCGAGAATACGCTCGCAAGTATCTGGTCGAAAGCATTTTTTGCGCCCTATATGTGGGATTGTTGTTCACCTACAACTCTCCGTGGGCGCGCATCGCGTTTCCGCGATACGTAATCCCGGTGATCCCCTTCATATTTGTTGCTTTGCTCCCGTGGCTGCCAAAAGATCGCCGCTTCTTGTGGGCGTTCGGCCTGCTGTCCGCGTTCCTTTCAGCGGCAGAAACTTATGGCTTCACCTCGACTGTAGAACGACTTCGGCAGATCCTCTATCAGTGAATTGCTCACTACTCTCAAAACGAATACTCGATGGAAACGCATAACCGTCTTGCTCCTGCTCTTCGCAGCATGCGGGGAATTCTTCATTAGAGTTCCCCTGCGCCTGCTACACGGGACGGAGTGGAACGACTTCCTCTCACCTTACATTCAGAGCCGCGCCTGGCTTGAGGGCAGCGACCCCTACAACCTCGAGAACTTTGTAAAATTCTGGCCGCATGACAAACCCATTTTCACGTTCGTGAAAAAAGATGCTGCCGCGGGTACGTTAGCATTCAATCGCGGAGTGCCGTCACCTTACCCGATCACCAGTTTTGTCGTGCTCGTGCCCTTTGGCCTCTTGCCCTGGAACGCGGCAGAAACCCTGTGGCTCCTTCTGAACCTCTCTGCGCTGCTCTTTGTGATCGGGGGCCTAGTGGCACTTGCCGGTGTGCCATGGCGCGACATACGGGCATGGGTTTTCGCAGCTTTCAGCTTTGGCCTTGCACCAATTCATACAGGGTTGTTTACCCAAAACCCCATCATTCTGGTACTTGCTCTCGGAGTCGCCGCCCTGTATGCGGTACGAAAAGATCGTGAGGGTCTGGCCGCACTCGCACTTACCATAGCAATCTGCCTCAAGCCGCAGGTGGGACTCTGTTTCGTCATCTTCTTCCTCGTGCAACGCCGCTGGAAACCCGTGATAGCCTGCTGCGGCATGTCAGGAGCGATTTTTCTGCTCGCTGTCGCGCGTCTCGCAGCCGCGGAAGCGCCGTGGTGGATAAGCTACTTGAATGTCTCTCATTCAGTATTTGCTCGGGGAGGAATTAACGACTTCACCCCGGCAAATCCAATCTGGTTCCACATGATGAATCTGCAGGTGGCACTCTTCCCGCTTCTCGCGAGAGCTGCTGCTAACATTTTGGCTGTCACTGTGGGTCTCGGCTTTGCAGTGTTGTGGTTGCTGTGTGCATTGAAGCGAAGCCGCGATTCGGATCACCTTCTAACACTAAGTGCACTGGCCGTGATCAGCCTATTGCCTGTCTACCATCGCTTCTATGATGCGTCCCTTCTGATGTTCCCTATGGCGTGGGCTGTGATGGGATCGAGATTGCCGCGCAAGGCCGCATGGATCACCCTGGGCTTGGCTACGTTATTCTTTACTCCCGGGGGTGTTCTGATCAGCAAAGTCGCCGAGCGGACCCACTTGTCAGCGGCCTTCGTAAACAGCTGGTGGTGGAGAAGCTTCATTGTTGCGCATCAGGTCTGGGCACTATTCTTGCTGGCTATCGTCCTGCTAATCGCAATGAGACGGGCGGGAGGTGATTCTGTGAACGAAGAGGTTGGTAACAGCGAAAGCGCGGAACCCGTACCTCAAGCGATCTGAGCAACTCGAGTCTTCATTTTGCCACTGAGCGAAAAAGCTAGTTCTACGATTTCTGCCGTGTGCCGTTCCCAGGAAAAACAGCTGGATCTTTCCAAGCTCTGCTTTCCAAGCTCCTGACGCAGTTCTGAGCTGTGGGCCAACTGAGAGATCCTGTCGGCCAATTCTTGTTCCGAGAAGCGCGAGAAAAACAACGCGGATTTTCCACATATCTCCCGATGTATCGACAGGTCGGAAGCAACGATTGGAAGGCCACACGACATGGCTTCCACGAGTGGATGCGCGAAGCTTTCCGTGTAAGCCGGCGTGACATAGATGTCACAACATTTGTACAGGTGCTGCAGCGACCTGTACGGGATACTGCCCAATTGCACGACAGAATCTTGAAAGCTCAAACTGGCGAGGAGCGCGGCAGCGGCGTCAGTACGGTACAGTCCTGGGTTCTCTCCGGGTTTCAGCTTGCAGGTCAAGAAAAGCTTTAAAGAACGCGGTGCAATGAGTTCCCGTATGAGGGGAACAGCACGAAGCAAGGTTTCCACATTCCGATAGTAGTTATAGTGACTGACGAAGAGCAATCGGAGCGCACCGGCACTGGCATCGAGTTCCCGCTGCACGCCAGGTGGAAGAGGAGTTCCATCCCCCAGAAATGCATCGCGATCGAACCCGTGGTGTATCGCGCGCACGCTGTGGCCGCTCCATTCCTGTATGTCCCGAGCGAAAGCGGCGCTGGGCGCAACCGTGCAATTTGCCCATCGCAAGGAACACTTTGCCAGTACGGATTTCACCTTCGTATCCAACCAAATTGAATAAGCACGCCGGGCCAGCAAGTCTCGGGAGAAATCGCTTGAGGTGTAAAGGGAATTACGGCAGAGCAGAATCTGAGGCACTGGCGATTTTCGCAGGGCAAAATTTCCCGTTGACAAGAGAACGTCTGCGTTGCTTCGCCTGATGAGGTCAGGCAGTCGCGTTTGTTCGTGCCAGAGACGGCGTGCCGTATTGCCTGAATCCTGGTATTCCAGAAACGTGATGTTGCTGGACTTGTGAAACTCTGGCCTGAGCGTGCGGGAAAGCACCACGGTCGCTTGAACATCACTGCGTTTTGCCAAGTGCGGGAGCAGGTTCCGCACGTAAGTCAACCCCCCGCCGGCACTAGCCGCGAGAGCATTGATAAATAGATGGATCATCGGATTGATGTGAGCACGCGCAGGGTGGCCGTATTCGGCTGGGTTGGCAGCCACAGGGGCGACGGTTGCGCAACAGAACTCTCGCGGGCGGGAGCAAAGTCCATTAGCGAAAACGCCAATGGCCAGTAAAAAACGCACAAGTAGTAACCCACAGCAAAGAGCCAATCCTCAAAAGCAGCATGAACCAGGCCCGCCAGCACAATTGTTGCCAACGGCACTGCAGGATGAAACGGATCAGCCGTCCTCCGCATCCAGGCAAACACGCGAATCACTACGATAAGCAGTAAAACAATCAACACGCAAAAAGGCGCAATGCCGACCAGCCCAACCCACTCGAGAAGCGCGAGATAGCTGCTGCCGTGTTCCCGTGACGTCTCAGTGGTTGAGGATGTGACCTGGACACGCATGTTCTCAGTGCCGGAAGGACTCGTCCCAAATCCGCTTCCAAACCAGGGATGTTGCTGGATGACGTCCATGGTCTGCTGCCAGGGCGACGTCCGCGACCCCAAGAGCCCATCTTGCCGCTTACCCTTGTACAAGAGCGTGTCGGTCGAACTGGAGCTGAAATCGGCCAGGCGATCGGGAGCGATAATTGCGAACACTGCAATAAGGATGAGAATTGCAGCAGCACCCTGAATCATGATTTTTCGTTGTCGTAGTGCGACGCAAAGCGATGTCGTGCTGACCGCACATGCAAACATCGCCGCCCGTGAGTTGCTAAACACCAATAAGGCAAGTGCAAGCACCAGGAAGCTGGTCCTACGCCACCGCAGAGGCCGTACTTCGCTGATGAAGACGCCCCAGAGTAGTAATGGAACAATCACCGTACCCATGACCAGGCCCAGCGAATTGGGATTGCCCCAGGTCTCCTGGTGAAGAACGAAATAAGTAACAGCGGTGAATGCCACGGTGATCTCGCAGCCGGCCAGCAAACCTTTGAAGAAATCGCGCTGTCGGCCCAGGATAGCGAGCCGTCCGCCGGAAGAACTGTACAGGAAGAGGAGAAACAAGCTGGCAGCTTTGAGAAATGCGACCGAAGGATAGTAAGAAACGATGGCGGATACAAAAGCCGCCAGAACGCAGAAAAGAGAGATTAAATGGAAGGCGCTGAAATGGTAACGCCGATCACGCATGAAAATGACGAAACCCGTCACCGCTCCTACCGTCAGGACGGCCCATCGCGCCGTAGTCCAGCCTGCTCCCAACGGCAGATCTGTCCCCGCAAAAACGAACGAGAGAATGAGCAACACTGAGAACCATTGCCGGAACTTCCAGACTGCAGCAACCAAGATTTGAAGGAAGATGAAGGCGGCTAAATACGCTTGATTGTTGAAGTAGCCGGGACGCGCATGAGCGACGAACAGGAGCGAAAGACAGCCGAGGACAACGACAGCGAATATGCCGAGCTTGAGTACTGGACTATCCAAGTGCGCACTCCATAGACTTCGCAGCCTCTGCCAGGCCCGCCGCGCAAGCTTCGGGAGAGAATGCACGGCTTCGTTCCAGAGATTTGAGCGACATTGAGTCGCGCATCTGCTGATTTCGAGCCAAGCGCTCCATAGCGTCGGCAAGCTGGTCGACGTTTCCGCTCTCCGTAACCAGCCCGTTCCAACCGTCTTCTACTAGATCGGCAACGCATCCGGCCGCGGAAGTCGCAACGATAGGCAGCCCACACGCTACGGCTTCATTCACAACCAAGCCCCAGGCGTCGCTGTGCGTGGGAAAGACCAGCGCGTGGGCGTTCGCATACATGCGCAGCAGATCCTCCTGATGTTGAAAGCCTGTGAAGACGATGAACCCGGGATCTATCTTACGAGCCCAGTCTTCGAGTGGCTGCCGCGCACTTCCGTTGCCGGCGACGACCAGGCCAAATCTCTCGCGAACATCCGGTGCGATTTTCTCGTAGGCTGCAAACAAATCGAACACACCTTTTTCCGGTACCAGCCGGCCTACGAAAAGAAAATAGGCCG
>JBLNFC010000612.1:0-3815 GCA_050263355.1 Acidobacteriota bacterium | reverse complement strand
AGCAAACCGGATTAACCCGGCGGCGCTGAAGTTCTTGCAGACCTACGTTCCAATGCCCAACATGAAGCAGGACAGCATGGGCGGATGCGGCATGACAATGATGGGGGCTCCCAGCGTCGTTGGTGCTAAGGTCGATTGCAACAACTACACGGACGTTCGCAACGGACTGCACACCAACAACCAGGGAACTGTGCGCATCGATCACATGTTCGCAGGAGGAGACAGCCTCACCGCGCGTTATTCGCTCAGTAGCGAAAATGGTTTCATGCCCGAAAACCTGCCTGGTTTCGGATCGTTTCACGACAACTTCTCACAGAACGGCAGCATTGCATGGAACAAGATTCTGAGTTCGCACTTGGTAAACACTGCTTCAATCACCATCTCTCGGCTCTCCATGCGGCGTAACGAGCAGAATGCTTTCGTCAACGACATCGTCAGCCAGCTCGGAATTCAGGGTGTCGGCTTCGGGGGGCCGGGCGCGTTCGGTGCGCCTTGGTTCAACGTGCAGGGCTATTCCGGCATGGGCGACACCTTCGCTGCCACTCCTATGCATGCCTGGGACACCATCATCGAGGGTCGCGATCAGCTCAGCTGGCAACACGGCCGGCACAGCTTCAAATTCGGCGGCAGCTACCGCCATTACATCTGGCCTATGTGGGGCTTCTTCCAAAATCGCGGCTATTACCAGTTCACTAATGGCTTTACCACGAAAACCCTTACCCAGGATGGAACAGGATCTGGCCTGGCCAGCTTTCTACTCGGCTTGCCCGCTGTGAAGCAGCGTCAGGCAGGAATTCCGCAGATGCAACTGCGCCAGTGGTATGCCGATGGTTTTATCCAGGATCGTTTCCAGATCACGCAAACCACAACCGTCGAGATGGGCGTTCGCTACGACTACATGAACCCGTTAGTCGACATCGCGTATACCAACTCGAACTTGGTTTTCAACGATGGTGTACCCTCTGTGTTCATCGGAGGCCAGAACGGCTATCCCGATGGACTGAAGTATCCGAACCGGCACAACTTCGCTCCGCGTCTCGGAATTTCCCAGGCCGTGCCATCTCGCGGGCTGGTCTTCCATGGCGCCTTCGGCCTCTTCTTCACTCCCGTGGACATGAACACCTGGTGCAACCAGCGCCACAACGTCCCATTCGTTTTCCCGGAAACCCAGCAGAGCGACAACTTTGTACCTTCGCCCGGGATTCTTTCCTCCGGCTTCAATTTCGCGCCGCCTGTGCTCGGCAAGACAACCGTCAGCTTCACGGCAATGGATCCGCATGCGCCGTCACAGTACATCGAGCAGTGGAGCACATCGATTGAGAAGTCGCTTCGACACGCAACCACTTTAGAGGTGGGCTACCTGGGTTCGCACGGTGTGCACCTGCAACGGGCGCACCTGATCAACAACGCGCTTCCGGGGCCGGGCCCGATTGGTCCGCGTCGGCCCTTTAAGACCATCAGCTTCGTGCCCAATACCGTGCTGCCCTCTAACGTGAGCCTCGTAAGCACAACCTTTCCAGTGAGCACCATCAATCTTCTTGAGAACACCGCTCAGAGTTGGTACAACGCTGGCTACGTCAACCTGCGACGGCGCTACTCCCGCGGCTTGACCTTCCTGGCCAACTACACCTATGCCAAGAATCTCAGCGACGCGCCTGATTTCCGCTCGCCCATGTTCGAATCAACGATTCCGCAAAATAACAACAATCTCACGGCGGAGAAGGGCCCCGGCTGCGATATCCGCCACCGCTTCGCCTTAAGCGCAGTTTATGCCATTCCCGCAATGGCTCAATCCGGTTGGCTGCGCAGCCTGTCGAAGGATTGGACTGTCTCCACCGTTTACCAGGTGCAAACTGGCTTTCCATTCACGATCTCGGTCTTTGGCGACACAGCGAACTCAGGTACGATTCTGAGCGAAAATCCGATTCGCGCCAACTACAACGGGCAGCCCATCTTCCCTTCAGGAACGCAGACTGCCGGCCGCTGGTTCAATACTGCGGCCTTCACAACGCCTGCCGCGTTTACCTTCGGCAATGTGGGTCGGAATTCGCTATATGGTCCCGGTCTGCAAACTCTCGATCTGGCTGTAGTGCGTGACTTCGGTATTACGGAGACCGTGAAGTTCCAGTTTCGGGGCGAGTTTTTTAATGCAGTGAACCACACCAACCTGGGCACGCCCGATCGCTTCGTGAACACACCGCAGTTCGGCACGATCACGCAAAGCACTACGCCAGGACGAGAAGTTCAGCTCAGCGCGCGGCTCTCTTTCTAACCTCGCAGTCGAGCGGAATTGGGGCATCCATCGCGGCAAATGCGAAGGATGCTCGACAGGCTTGTTCCACGATTGACAACTGTTCTGGCTTACCTGTTTCTACTGCTTGTATGGGCTGTGGTGCAGAGTGCGCTGGGTCTTGAGCGATTGTTCGCTTTGTTCACAAGGAAAAGGGCCTGAAATCACCGAGACTCTCCAGGAGGAAGCATGTACCAAGAGGGCGCCGAATGTATTACCCGTTAAGGAAAGCTGATTGCCGAGCCCGCCAAATGCTGGCAAAGATGAAACTGGTCATTCGCCCAGGTCCACCAGAGTCTCCTACGCTGCCTTCTTCTCTCTTCATGGGTGTGGAGCGCGGGAATTTGCGCGATCATCGATGTCGGCAGCAACTGCTTAAGTCGTTCATCGCCATAAAGTCGGTCGTCAAAATACTCGACAGAACCGGCAGCTAGGGTCCCCAATAGCAAGCCGAAGCCTAGGCCGATGCCGCAGAGCTTGATGCGATTTGGAAAGTCGGGATTTAACGGTAGGCGGCTAAGATCGATAGTCCGAGAGAGTTGCCCCTGGTGTTGTCTCAATTGCTCTGCGGCCATTTCGGCAGCAATCTTGCTCTTCAAGAGTGCGCCATAGTTTTCTTTTGATTGCTCGTAACCGCGCGTCAATTCCCCCAATTCTTGCTCAAGAGCAGGACCCTGGCTCAATTCCATTTCGTGGTGATTGATCTGTGGTTTCAGCGCGCTGATCTCGCGTTCAAGCCTCGCCAGTTCGATTTCACCCGGATGATTCCTGGGTGCGATCCGTCTGGAAAATTTCTTTACCTACCGGTGATCGAGAACGATGGCATTGAAAAGTTGAGGGGATTCTCCGTCAATCCCCTGAGTGGAGAGCTGACAGCATTGCCCGGATCTCCGTTTCCGCTTGGAACCAATGTAATTCCCTTCGATGTGACTGTGACGCCCTTATCCTACGCTGACGTTGGTATCGCACAAACAACTCTCAGGGAGCCAAGAAGTGACACCTTGTCGAGGGCTATGACAACACCCTCCTTTGGATAATTTTGATTTAGGGTGATTTCGACTCGGCCCGTTATGCCTGAAAGTGTAGATCGAGTAATGACGGACTCTTCCATGCGAATAAGTCGTCTGGCATCAACATCAAAGAACAATGCTCCCAATCCTAGAGTCAGCACCGCAATCTGGCAGCTTAAAACTGCGCAGCAGGTTTCCGTGCGCAGGTTGCAGGTTCTGGCGACAGCGCCTGACTTGCGGATTAGCCCTTGGGAGAAATCGCACGAAAACTGATGGCGGTCATCAATGCAGTCAAGCCCTTTGTCCGAGATTTCGTTCGATCGTATCCGATACCAGCCCTGGATAAAGGCACAATCAGGCTGAGCTAATTTCTACACTCATAACATGTCGTTCTCAGCGCCCTGAGCCTGCCCGGAAGCAGAGCTGGTGTGCGGTTTCCACTCTGGAGATACACGGTATGGGGTATTGAATACCACAGAAAATGCGTGCAGGGTGTCATTGATGATGACTGGAAC
>JBLNFC010000611.1:0-4836 GCA_050263355.1 Acidobacteriota bacterium | reverse complement strand
ACTGGGAGCGTGCTTAGCCCTTCCACTCCGGCCTCCTGCGGAACCCCGACGATTGTCAACTGCATGACTACGCTCACCATTTCTGCAGCTGCCAATACAGTGTCTTCACCCTGGGTGGATTACAACAACGACACTGCTTACGTGGGTACCGACGACGGCAAGCTCTACAAGATCAGCCCGGTGTTTGGCGGGGGTGCTCCAGCACTGATCAACGATGCAAATTGGCCGGTCACAGTTGTGACCAGCGGGTCGAGCAACGTTTTGACTGGGCCGGTGGTGGACAGCAATGCTGGACGCATCTTTATTGGTGACGCTAATGGATATCTTTATGCCATCAGCCTCTCCGCTCCGGCTAAGGCCACGGCAGCTCGTGTTCCGATTGGCTGGGTTGGACATGGAGCCGGCACTGGCGTGGTCGATCCCCCTATTGTCGTTAACGACTCGGCCAATCCTGCCGTTGATCAGGTGTTTTCTTTTACCGGCTGTAGCAATGTGTTGGGAGTCGGAGGTGCGATCAACCAGATCCCAGCGAACTTTACTTCCACGACTTCTTACACTGCCATAGACCTGGGATCAAGAAGTGGCAGCGGCGATTGCACCACTGGCAATGTTCATAGCGGCACGTTTGATGACGCATTCTGGACCGGCGGAAGCGCAACCGGGCACATCATAGCTTGCGGCTTTGTCTCCGGAACAAACGGAACACCGTTGCAGCCGTCGAATCCCAAAATGTACAAGCTGGGCTTCGATGTCAATCACCTGATTACAGCCACAGGTCAAGCCACGTGGGTGGTTAACAGCACAAAGGGTGACGAGTGCTCGCCACTTACTGAGTTCTCGAATGGGACCACGGACAAGCTATTCTTCGGTGTCGGGAGCGCTGGGGGTCCTGGTGACGGCTTCGTTGAGAGTTCCAGCTTGACGGCGGGTTTCCCATCTCCAGGAACTTGCTCGGCTGGCAACCCAACCAGTACCTGCGTGACCACGCCTAAGGCGTTGGGCGGCACCAGCGGCATTATTGTCGACAATCAGTTGTCGAATGGTGGAACTAACATCTATTTCACCACGCTTGCTACCGGGTCCGTGAACGGTCAGAACTGCAAAGTAACGGGCGGCACAAACGCGCCATTCTGTGCAGTAAAGTTGACGCAAAGCGGGCTGCAATAGGGTAATATCAGCCTCGATCATCCGCGCTGGCGGATTTAGCGGCTTCTGCTCTTCAGCGACGGTAGAAGAGTCTCGCGTCAGCGTTTTCGGTGGCGCCCTTTTCTTCTCGTGCATCTGCAGTTCATCCAGCAGCGTGTGCGGATACTTTCGCGTCAACCCCGTATCTTGGTGGCGGACCTTGCTAAGAGTGGATGGGGCACGATTGCTCAAAACGCCAGCCTGGTGAAGCGAATCGGTAACCGGAACAGCCGTGTGCATGTGTTTTGTTGTAGGAGGCGAAGCGATTAGTTTGGATTCCGGAAATTTTTCCGATACTTTCAATCGGAACTATTCATCGAATTACGCAGCGAGATCAGTTGACGCACGAAGAGCGGAACCGTAAAATCACACGCTAATGATGTGGGACAGCAAAAATCGCCAGAAGGTCAGCAGCAGCTCTTGTTGTTGTTGTCGTGCATTCGTGTCTTCTGGCGGAGGGAACTTGCTGACCTAAACGCTTCCTAAGTTTTTTCGGCATATATAAACCCATCGCCAGTTTAAAGCTGGCGATGGGTTTTTCATTTATGGCAAACGCGATCAAAGAAACGACGGCACAAAGGGTTGAGCGCCTGAAGCACGAGCAGAACCCGTGGCAAGGGCTCGACGAAATTCGGCGTTTTTCGCGCGAGGGTTTTTCCTCGATTCCACCGGAATGGCTGGGAACATATTTCCGATGGTGGGGTGTCTACACCCAGGGCGATGGCGCGGGCGTTATCGGCGGACAGGGTGGACAAGGCCGGGCGTTGCCTCTGTTCATGGTTCGCATCCGGATTGCGAACGGACTGCTGACCTCGCAACAATTGCGAACCGTCGCCGACCTCACTCGCCGCTTTGGGCGGGGAACCGCCGATCTCACCGTTCGACAGAACATCCAGCTCCATTGGGTCACCATCGAATCCCTGCCGGAAGTTATGGAGGCGCTTTGGAGTGTTGGTCTCAACACCATGGGTGCGTGCGGCGATGTGACTCGAAACATCACTGGATGCCCGCTGGCGGGAGTCGATGCCGATGAAATCGTAGATGCCTCTCCATTGGCCTTGCAGGCTACCGATGCCTTGGTCGGGAATCCCGATTTCTACAACCTGCCGCGTAAATTTAAGATCTCGATCTCCGGATGCCGCGTCTGGTGCGCCTACCCAGAGATCAATGACATCGGCCTGACCGCAGCGACCCGTACTCTCAACGGGCAGCAAGAAGTCGGATTCTCCTTGCGAGTTGGAGGCGGGCTCTCCGCCGAGCCTTATCTCGCCTCGCGTCTCAATGCCTTCATTCGCTGGAACCAGGTACTCCCCACGATCCAAGGTATTGCCGAACTGTTTCGTGATTCCGACCAGCTTCGCGAACACCGCGAACGAGCTCGGCTGAAGTTTCTCTTCTTGCGCCATGGTTGGACCGTAGAAGACTTCCAGCGGGAATTGGAGCGGCGTGTGGGGTTTCGGTTTGATGCTGCGGCAGAAGAGCACCCGCCGGATGATGCCTATCGCGACCACGTTGGGATCTATCCGCAGAAGCAGGCGGGGTTGTTTTACGTGGGCGCCTCCGTGCTTCGCGGACGCATTAGCGCCGACCAAATGCAAGTGGCCGCCGACCTCGCGGATCGTTTTGCCGACGGTCATTTGCGCGCTACCACCATGCAAAACCTGATCGTGGTGAATGTGCCTCAGGCGAACACAGCGGCACTGGCAAAAGAATTGGAGAACATCGGATTTCGAGTTGCTGCATCGCCATTCTGGCGAGGCGCCATCGCGTGCAGCGGAACCGAGTTTTGCAAGCTCGCGATCACCGAAACCAAATCGTTCTCCAGGTGGCTGGTCGAAGAATTGGAAGAGCGCCTGCCGGCATTCGATCAGGACCTCAAGCTGCACGTCACCGGATGCCCCAACAGTTGCGGGCAGCACTGGATCGCGGACATCGGCATTGAAGGCAAGAAAATAAAGCAGGAGGGTCGCTTGGTCGATGCCTACTACTTTTGCCTGGGTGGCGCGGTCGGGCTCCACCAGGGGACCGCGCGTCCCGTTGGCTATCGATGCCCGGCTTCTGATGTTCCGGATGCGATCGAGCGATTGCTCAAGGTCTACCTGGCTGAACGCGTCCCTGGAGAGAATCTCCGCAAGTTTTTCGCACGTCACAGCGAAACGGAGCTGCGGGAGTTCCTCGCCGGACAGGTATTTGAACCCGTCGTGCGCGATCTTTCGCCCGGCCGTGTGCCGCATGGGATCGAGGGATAGGTATGGCAGCACCCGGACGACAACTCGAAACGCGGCCTCTCGCAACGAGCTTGTTCCCCATGTTCGTGAAGCTGCATGGAAAGGCCGTACTGGTTGTCGGGGCGGGCAGCATTGGCGAGCCCAAAATTGGCGCTCTGCTCGATACCGGAGCGCACATTCGAGTCATTGCGCTCGAAGCTACTGAGAGGGTTCGGGAGTGGTCGCGCGCCGGACAGCTTGCATTGGAAGAACGCGGCTTCGTTCCCGCGGATATGGATAGCGTATTCCTTGCGGTCATCGCGACCTCGCAACGGCATTTGAACGAAGTGGCCTACGCCGAAGCGCAAAAAAGGAACGTCCTGTGCAATGTTGTCGACGTTCCTGAACAATGCGACTTTTACTACCCCGCCCTTGTGAAACGCGGAGATTTGCAGATCGCAATTTCGACATCCGGACAGACTCCTGCCCTGGCACGTCGACTCCGCGAACAACTCGAAAAACAATTTCCTCCCAGCTACGCCGATTGGGTGGCCGAATTGGGAGCGACTCGGCGGGACATCTTAAAGAGCAATCTGACTCGCGAGCAGAAGCGCGAATTGCTCATGTCCCTGGCGGCGCGTCCTGCGTTCGAGGAGATGCTTGCCGCCGATTCCGGTCACAACGAAGAAGGAGACGCAGAATGAAGGGCAAAGTTTATCTCGTCGGCTCTGGGCCTGGCGATCCTGAGCTGCTCACCATCAAAGCGCACCGTCTGCTAGGGATCGCTGACGTTGTCCTTTTTGACGATCTGGTCTCGCCCGAGATTCTCAAGCTGGTGTCTCCCAGTGCTCAGCTGCGAAATGTTGGCAAGCGTTGTGGGAAGAAGAAGATCACGCAGGCGGAAATCAATTTCCTGATGATTGCCCTGGCCGAATCGGGCCGGTGCGTGGTGAGGCTAAAGAGTGGCGATCCCCTCATCTTCGGCCGCCTCGGCGAAGAGGTGGAAGCGCTTCGCAGAGCTGGGATTGAGTTCGAAATCGTTCCCGGAGTTACTGCCGCGTTCGGCGCAGCAGCATCGTTGGGAATTCCGCTGACCCATCGCCATGCCTCACCCGCGCTGGTCCTGCTGACCGGTCAACGTGCTTCACAGAACGAAGAAGATGACTGGCGCAACTATGTTGCAAGCGGCTCCACGTTGGTCATTTACATGCCAGGGCACGAATATCGCGAGATCGCGTCGCGGCTGGAAGCCGCTGGTGTTTCCTCGAAGACGCCGTGTGCCATCGTATCGCGCGCAAGCACTCCCGAACAGCAATCGTTGCTGACGACTGTCGGTGCATTGGGCGCCGCGGAGCGACTTCCTGCCCCAACGCTGGTCATTGTGGGCGACGTTGTCTGCTCGGCTGGGGACTCAGTGCAATCACTTGCCGCGCTTCCATTCTCA
>JBLNFC010000610.1:0-6634 GCA_050263355.1 Acidobacteriota bacterium | reverse complement strand
CGAAGTTACAACTCTTAAGTTCATTCTCTTCGATGACAAGCGTCTTCATCTGGTTGAAGAGCAAATCGATCTTGTTCTCCTTTCGAAGTAGTGCGCGTTCTGAGATCGGCTGAACTTCCTTGCGGAATACCGAGCAAAGCGGCTGCAGACCCCCTGCAGCTCGCGGGAGAATTACTAGGGCATCGGTTGCGTGCGCTCGTTTAACAAGGAACTTCAAAAAACGCATTTCAATAAACGGGAGATCCACCGCGAGCATGAGATTCAGATCGGTGGCGCTTGCCGTTAAAGCTGCGTGAATTCCGCCCAGAGGACCACGTTCCAGAAAAACGTCCTCTACCACGGGAGCGAATTTCTCAAATTTTGTGCGTTGTCCCACGATCATGACTTCAGGCGTAACCGCCCGGAGCGTATGCAGCGCTCGCTCCAACAAGGATTGTGATTTGAAGTCGAGGAAGGCTTTATCCGTGCCCATACGCGAACTCTTGCCCCCGGCGAGCACAAACGCGGTTAGGTCTGGCACGTGAGCATCATACACATGCAGGTAAACGCTGCTGGCTGTGCGCTTCGGAGTGGTTCAGCCTGTCTATGACACGAAAGTAACCTACCCAACTTCGCATAGCTAAGTCCTGTTGACTCTGTTGGCCTTACAGGTTCAAAAGGACGAAAAATGAGCAAATGTGGCCCCGTTTTGGACCCAAATTGGACTCAAATCGTGACTCACCCGTTTGAGGGAAGAACGAGTGAAATCAGTGGTCGCTTGTGGCCGTTGCTCGATTCAACGGCGGACGAGATGGGGGGCGCGCCAGGTCGCCCTAATGCGAGGCCAAAGCGCTCGGGTGGACGTTGGTACTTAATTGATGACATTGAGCCCCATACAGGCGAAGCACAGCAGCGGGAGTGGCATCGTACGCGAGCTTCCAAAGCTGCGTCTGATGACAAATACCCAGGATGCAATCAATGAACGACAAGAAGTCTCCTGCGAAGGGATCGTCACAGAACAAAGACAAAACAGTCAGCAAGGGGCGCCACGAGTACCACTGCACGATTTGTTCGCACCCCGATCGCGAGCACATCGAGCAGGCGTTTATCAATTGGAGCAACACAACTAAGCTGGCCGCAAGATATTCAGTCAGTCGCGACGCTATCTATCGCCATGCCCACGCACTAGGTCTGATGGACAAGCGGCGCCGAAATGTGCGTGCCGCGCTGGAGAAGATCATCGAGAAGGCTGGTGATGTTGAGGTCAATGCCGCTGCCGTCGTTAGCGCCGTTAGCGCACTCGCGCGGATCAACAGCCAGGGTAATTGGATCGAGCGTACTGAGACAGTCAGCCTGAATGCGCTATTCAACGGAATGACCGCAGACGAACTCGAAACCTACGCCCGAGACGGCAAATTGCCCCATTGGTTTCGAGAAATCACAGGTGCAACAAAGCCCGAGGGTCCCGGAGGAGAAAATGAGCGATAAGTCGTTTAGTGACAAGAAAAAGCAAGACATCGAGGCCGCAACAGTCTTGAGGCCAAACCCAGCAGACTTTCCGCTCGGCTCGCTTGAATCTAGAGCCGCTGCCAGGATTATGCATCAGGAGATGTCCCGAAATGCTGGCGAGCAGGAACGGCGAAAGCAGGTCGATTCGAGCTGCGCCGCGTGGATAATCTCGCACAAACAAGGTCCGATCTACTGGCTGCGCAATTGACAAAGACGGAGAACTATCAGTGGAGAGACCAGGGACTCCATCCCGTTTCTCCGTTCCCTTACAAGCCATGGCCCAAGAACTCGTGCAAGATCGAGTTCGACGTCTTCCCATTCCAGCACGATCTCACTGACGACGATCCGCCAGACTACCTCGACGTCGCGATGGGCTACTTGATGTCGTCGAAGGAACTGAACATACCCAAGACCCGGGAAATGATGACCTCCTGGCTGGTCGTCGGCTTCATTACTTGGTTCTGTCAGTTCTACCCAAGCACCGGCTGGGTTGGGCAGTCTGAGGATGATCTCAAGGCGCAAGGTCTAATCAAATACGCCAACATTCTCTACTCCAATCAGGAACAGTGGATGAAGGATCTCCATCCGCTCAAACGCCGCAAGGATGAAGGCACACTGCACAGGATTGAATGGGAAAACGGCTCGTGGTTTCTGGCACTTCCCAGCGGAGTTCGCAAACTCGCCTCGCTGCATCCCCACGGATATTTCAACGATGAGAGTGCCCACCAGCCGGCCTGGAAAGAGACCGTGAACATCGTGCGGCCAGCCGTGAGGCAGATCATCAACGTCAGTTCAGTTGCACCGGGTGACTTTGCTGATGACTCCCTGTTGGTGGGTTGAGCACAAGATCCTGATACGAAAGGTATAGAGAGGGTGAGCCATGACCTACGAAGCAGAACAGCAGATTGTTAAAGCACTTCGTTCTTTGCCGTGGTACATGTTCCTGGTTCCCGCCTTGTTTACTTTTTTCTTGCTGCTTTTTGAGCCATCGGTGCTTACCGACACACGTCCTCAGTTTGGGTGGTGGGAGTCGATGTGGATCGTTTCCAAACTCGGGTTCTTCATTTGGGTCCTGCGACAACTGCTTCGATACGCCGTATTCCACTGGACGACAAAGCTCAGAAAAGCAATTTCCTATTCACAACCGAGCAGTGTGGCTCCGGTGACGAATTACGGGGTCAGTGCTCGCGAATCCTCCTCAAACGTAAGCATAATCTCGCGGAGGGAAATTCGTCGCCAGCAGCGACAACCGATGCGGAGATAACAGTAGAAGTGAACCTGCAACACTGCGCAGGTCTTCCCAGGGGAACTGGACAGGAAAGTCTCGCTTGAAAGACCGGAGAATATCGCCGTGGCGAAGACCTTGCAAACCGCGTCCCGTGTGGGCCGCCACCAACTCCGATCGAAACAATGAACATGGAGATGAAAGTGAAAATTAAGAACCGCAAAGTCGAATTGTGTCAAATCGCAGTTCCCATGATCGCCAAAAGATCGAGGATAATTCACGTTACTCCAAAACAGCTTGAAAAGCTTAACGCCATCCCCGTCGGCAAAGAGGTGTTCCTAAGCCAGTACTACTGCCAGATCGGAGGGGACTTTCAGGTTATTCGGACCAAGGACGGCCTTCAATACGTACCCAACCCATACCGGCCATTGGAGAGTGACGCGTCTCTCCTCGAGGCGATGTTGGTGCCCCAGTGACTTCACTCATCAACATGTCGCACGTAAACATCGTCTACGAATACGGCTGCTCGTAGGGTGTTTTGGCAAGCTTAACGTGTTTTGGCAAGCTTAACCCTCCGAGGTAACCATTTGCAGTTGCACTCGTGGGTTTTTCTACAGAGTCACATGCACGGTCTGCCGCAAAGTTCAAGCTCGGGGTGCTGTGCTTGCATAGCTGTCAAGCGGAATGCCAGGACTGCCCCGATGCTGTGAACAGTAGTGCACCAACCCGTCTTCGCAAATGTACAGGTACCGGCTGCCTGCACGGCAACTGCTGAGCGAGCCATTGCAGCTTGATGTCGAGCACCTTCAGGCTCTTCATCGAAGTCTCGTCGGGCTGGACATTGTCGATGCTGATTTGCAAGTGATCAAGGCCCGCACGGTTCAGGCGATGAATGCGATCTGGGGTAAGCAGATATCCATTCGTAATCAGTGTCGCAATGCTGCCCCGACGGCGAATCTGGCGGATCATACGATCGAGTTCTGGATGCAGCAACGGTTCGCCGCCGCTGATCGTGATAACGGTCGTGCCCAGTTCAGCGAGTCGATCGATGCGGCGCAGCATTAGCTCTAAGGGGACAGGACTCGATCGGCTGTCGAACTCGTTGCAGTAACTGCAGGCGAGATTACAACGGCGGATAGGAATGATGTGCGCGACAACAGGATGGTGCCGCGACTTCATGGCTTTGGCAAACACACCGGCCTGCCGAATCTGGAACGAAACTGCTCGCGCTTTGCGTCGAATTCGTCGTAAATGCATTGACACTCGCAAGCACTCGCCTCGGGCGGGATATGGTCCGCTTGGGGTCGTTCCGCGGACTTCGCTTGAAGCTCTCGTCTAATAGATGCAGAAACTCACAGCAAACATCAGCGTTGCGATGATTGTAGCCAGAAGCACGTCGGCTACGTAGTGGTATCCCCCAACGATCGTTGCAACAATGATGCTGAGGGCCACAAAGAGGAAGATTCCACCCACCCAGGGCTGAAACCGAAGAAGCACCAGTGCGGCGGCGAGGGATGAGGCTACATGGGCACTCGGACAAGTTACAGCGTGGATGCTGGCCGAATCCAGAATACCGCGATTTAGAGTTCTGACCCGTGTCGACGGAATCTGGAACCTGTCCGTCCCGCTCAAGTTCCGGGGAGGTAAGGCGCGAACGAAAAGTGTAGTTACAAAGCAGGCGTAGGTTGCGCAGAGGACGACTAGCCAATAGAGATCTACCATGCTGCGCATCCCACTCACGTAGAGCACGACGATCCCCAGAGGCACTAACGGGTAAACCATCAAGTAGCCGACCTCAAGGAAAATGGCAAAGCTGACGCTGATTCGGGTTTGTGCGGGCTCGATACCGAGCTGGCGATAGAAGGTACGATCGAATTTGGCAAGGCGCGTTTGCATCTGGGGATCGGGCGTAATAAAAAATTGACCGACTTGCCAATACGGTACAAGCATGAGGGAAGCAGGGAGCCAATCTCGAAAGATGGACGAAGCCAACGGTGACATCCACTGGGTGCTGAACCGCGCAGCAGCAGTAATTGCCGCAATTGCGACCAAGGCGAGCAGCGTTATGCGAAGCTTTCGAGCCCGCCCAACAGGACGCAGCATACCCGCTATGGCAAGCAGGCAAACAAAGGCGAGCTGAATGCATTCCGGTACACGCAACCTTCAATTGTAACGGGTAGTACGCGAAACTTATGTGCTGCGGCCTGATGTTCCTGCCGTCTCCCGCCTTGATTGGAAGGCGGGTAATGCTCCTGATCGCATGCTTATCTGGTGCTCTTGCATAGCGGTGTTCCCGCCTGTTTTCGGGCTTTAAGCGGCGCACGACCGATGTGTATTCTCCTACCGCTCTCTTGCCCAAAATCCTCAATCTTATTCGGAACTCGTTGAGGCCAGTTACGTTGTTCACGTTTGTGCGGAGTGCCCAGATAGACATGATTTGAAGCATTCATCTATTGACGTCGCTTTTTCGTAGAGTTTTACAAAGAATGTCCGGCCACAATGACGGAGCCTTTTCAAGCTCGAACGGTCTTTCGAGCAATGAAGCTGATCGGTACGCTCTTATCCTTCGCTAGCGTCGTCGTCCAACAGCATAGCCCTGAAGTGTCACGCCAGCTCCTGTACTTGCACCACACGGTCACATCATCAACCCACCGGGCAGTGCCCGCCAAGGTGCACATTTCCACGGACTAATCGTTGACAAAGCAAGAGTTTGGGTGCAGGCTTTACCGCGTTTTGGAGCGGACTCGCAATACTCGAGGAGTGAGTGATGGAACACAAGAAACGACTTCTAGTAATTGGGGCTCTCGCGCTCGCGTTTGGCGCGCTATCAAGCCTCCAGATTTACAAGCGGCTACAGGCCGGACTGGCCCCTTCAAGAGGTGAGGTGGCCGTCGTCATTGCTGCTAATGATATTCAAGTCGGGGCTAAGATAGGAGACCACGACCTCAAGGTTGTGAAATACCCTCCCGAGGATCTGCCCTCCAACGCCTTTCATACGAGTACTCCCGTTGTAGGCCGTGGCGCCATACTTCCCATCAGAAAAGGTGAATTTGTGATAGCTGATCAACTAGCAGGCGAAAACGGCGGCGCGGGGTTACCTGCCTTAATCGCCTCAGGAATGCGCGCGGTTGCCGTGAGGGTTAATGATGTCACATCTGTAAATGGTCTTGCGGTGCCGGGTGCACGTGTAGATGTGCTTGCCACGGGCAACGGTACAGGCTCTGAGGAGCCTTCGACGATCACTTTGCTGCAGAATGTTGCCGTCCTGGCAAGTGGACAGAAAATTGAGCGCAGCGCAACTGGAGAGCCACAAAATGCAACTGTCGTAACGCTCTTGGTCCCCCTTGAAGATGCGGAAAAGCTGGCGCTGGCTACTCAAGAAGCACACATCCAACTAGTTCTTCGCAACCCGCTAGACACGAAGAGAGAGAAACCCGCAATTGTAGGAAAGACAACGCTGTTTGGTGGCCTGCCTTCAAAACACCCTCTGAGATTAGTGCGGACAAAACAAGCTCCGACCGAGCGCCCAGAGCAAGAGATTGAGATAGAGCTTCTCCGGGGAACCCAGAAAGAAACTATTCACTTCAAGCAGTAAGGACATTTGTGGCTTGGTCCGAACGGTCGGGGCGCCGGCCGCAGTCATGCACGGGAGTAGGGGATAGTACTCTTGGAGTAGCCTGATCGTATGTTGTGGAAATCGTGCAACCAGGATCATTCAGAGTACATCAGAGTAGCCCGTTCACTACGTTCCTTTACCTCCGAAGGCTCAGGTCATTGCGATCTGAGCCTTTCTTTTGGTTCGACGAGGAGTCCTTTCCGAAGAGAGAAGAGTCAACGTTCAGTTCCTTGAAGACATTTCCAACCTCAGTCACCGAATGTGACTCGAAGATGCTTAGCGCAGATGGTCAGGACTTGGCGAGA